>JAKAUH010000250.1 GCA_021818605.1 Planctomycetota bacterium | reverse complement strand
CACCGACGTTGTCCCCCACATTGTCGGCGATCGTGGCGGCATTCCGGGGATCATCCTCGGGAATACCGGCCTCGACCTTGCCGACCAGGTCGGCACCGACATCGGCCGCCTTGGTGTAGATCCCGCCGCCAACCCGCATGAACAGGGCCAGCAAGGTGCCGCCGAACCCGAAGCCGAGCAGGACCTCGTAAGCGTGCTCGCCGAAGATCATGAAGATGATCGTGCCGCCGAGCAGGCCGAGGCCGTCGGTGAGCATGCCGGTGATCGTGCCGGTGCGATACCCGGTGATCAGCGCGGTGCCGTAACTGGTGCGGGCCGCCGCGGCCACGCGCAGATTGCCCCGCACGGCCAGACTCATGCCGACGAAACCCACGGTCCACGAGAAGGTCGCGCCGGTGAAGAACGCGAGCGATCGGCCGATCGCGACGGCGCGGGTCCCGCTTGCCGTCACCCAGATCACGGCGGTCAGCAGGAAAACCAGCGGCAGGATGGCGCGAAACTGACGGCGAAGATAGGCATTGGCCCCCTGTCGGATCGCGGCGCCGACCTCGCGCATCCTGGGCGTCCCCTCATCAGCGCCGATCACCTGCGACGCCAGCCACAGGGCATACAGCAGGCCCGCGATCGCCACACCCAGGATCATCCAGAGCGCGACCTTCTCATATATGTCATAGGCGGGGTCGCTCAGGAACGAGAAGAGGCGGTCCGACCGTGGGCGATCGTCGGCCGCCGGCCGCGGCCCGATGGCCTCCACGGCTGAGGCGTTGGTGCTGGAACTGCCGCTGGCCTTGGTGTCGGGCTGCCCCGGCCCAGTCGCCGGCGCCATGCGAGCCCTGCCGGAGCCGGCCTGACCTCGTTCGGTGCCGGGCGCATTGGCCGTCGGCGCATTGGCCGTCGGCGCATTGGCCTTCAGTGCGTCGGCCTTCGGCGCAGCCTGGGGCGCCTCGGCGGTGAGACCGCACGGCGTGAAGGTGAGGAGCGCCGTCAGCAGGGCCAGGATCGCCAGGACCGGAACTCGCCAGCGGTGCATGGTCTCGTCTCCGGGTTGGTTCGGTTCGGTTCGGCCCGACCGGCCGCGGTGGCCCGAGCGCGGGTCCAGAGCGTCGCGGCCACGCCGAAGGTCCTCGACGGCCCGGCCCGGCCCGGCCCGGCCCGGCGGGCACATCGCGGACCGCCGGAATCGCGGAGAAGCTCGGAGCGCATCGGGCCCAGTCCGGCGAGAGGCGATCGGAGTCGAATCCCGTCGATCGCCGCAGGTCAGCGCAGAAAGTGGACAGCCCCTCGCCCAGCCGACTTCTCAGCGATTAGACCCGACAATCCGGCGGGTCGCCAGGGGTCAGCGGCCGCGCCGCCGTGAGGACTTCGAGCCTGTCCCGGAAGGAGGTTTGCCGGATTCGCGATGCGGCGTCCATCGACTGGTGTCAGGTCGGCAGAGCGCGAAGGTCGGCGGAATCCTGGCCCGGAGCCGCGCGGGGCTCCCCGCGTGTCCTTCATCTTCGGCGTGGCCGATCAGGACACGGCCGATCCGCCCGGCGTAGGTCAGGCTTTTCGCCTGACGCGGGCGGGTCCGGTCCAGTCCAGCCCGGTCCGACCCGTCCGTCCGCCCGAGTCAGGCTGGAAAGACTGACCTACGACAGTCTCCGCGGTTATCGGGACAGGCTCCTAGGGTTGAGCCGTGCATGGCTCGACTCCTTGAAGGGGCGATCCTGCCCCTTTCACGCACAGAGCGGTGCTCCGAACTCGGCCCGGTAGTGCTACCTACCGGGCCGTGTTTCACATCCTGTGAAACGAAAGTACCGCCCTGGTACGCTGCGGAAGTCAAGCTGAGCAACAGGATTGTGCGCCATCAATCCGGCCGGGGCAAACGCGCGGCCGGCTGTCGCCACGATGGATTCCGCGAGCTACTCGGCGCAGGTCACTTCCGTGCGCGGGTCGTGGCCAGGTACGAGAACAGGTCGCGGATCTCCTGCGGGGTGAGCGGGTCGAGCTGGCCCTCGGGCATCATCGACGTGTTCGAGGTCTTCACGGCCTCGATCTCCTCTCGAGGGAGAACGAGCAATTCGCTGGAGGTGCGGATGGTCAGCGCCGCGGGCGTTTGCTCGCGGACGATGCCGGCCACGACGCGGCCGTCGCTGGTGGCGACGGTCGTCAGGGTGTAGTCCCGTCCCACGCTGGCACTCGGGTCGAGCACGTTCTCCAGGATGTAGTCGGCGTTCGCCCGGTCCGAGCCGGTGAGGTCCGGCCCGACGTCGTTCCCCTCGCCGAGGAGCCTGTGGCACTGGCCGCACATCCGAGAGAAGAGCGCGTGGCCGCGGTCGGGATCCGCCGGGGGCAGAGCAGCGTTCTGGAGAATGCCCTTGTACTTCGCGATCAGCGGGGCCTTGTTGTGAGCGGTGGGCCGCAGCGTGCCCCACGATGATTCGAGGGCAGCCGTCAGCTTCGCATCGCCGAAGGCGAGGATCTGCCGTGCGGTCGTCGTCGTGACATCCCGGCGCGGGACTGTCCCGGCGCGGATGGCATCCAGCAGGGCCATCGCCCAGGCCGGGCGCGCGGCCATCGTGGCGATCGCGTCGTCGCGCTCGGCCGGGTTGAGAGTGGGATAGCGCTTCAGCAGCGTGGCCGCGGTCTGCGGGTCGTTGCAGGCGGCCAGCGCGCGGATCGCCGCCGCGCGGAGCGCGGGATCATCGAGCAGGCCGAACAGCACCGGTGCAAGCCCGGCAGTCCGGCGGTCGACCAGGTTCGCCAGGGCGAACCGTCGCGCGTCGGGGGTTGCCGATTTGTCGAGCACCACGCCGCGCAGCGAGGCCTCGGCGCCGGCGTCGCCGAAGAGCAAGCCCAGCGCGGCCGAGCGGGCGCGCACCTCGGGGTCGCCGCGGTCGGCCATGGAGTGCGCGGCGTCGGTCCATCCGGAGGGGAGCTTCGCGTGCTTCCGGCCCTGAACGGCCTCGAGAAGACCCTCCAGCACGCTGCGCTGAAACGTCGGATAGGGCTCGGCCCGCGAGCGCAGGACCGGCACGGTCGCCGCGAGCCCCGCATCGAGGTCGGCCGACGCCATCCGCCGCGCGATGAACCGGCAGAGCGTCGGGCTCGAGCATCGAGAGAGCAGCGACGCCGCGCGGCCCAGGTCGCGAGCGATCAACGGCTCGAGGCCGTACCAGATCAGCAGCATGTGGTTCGGCGTGGCGCCGGCGGTGTCGAGCGCCAGAGCCTCGGCCACCGGCCAGCGGCGGTTCTCGGGAATGCGCTGCTCGGCCGAGGCCAGGTAGAGCCGCACCAGCGGGTTGTGCTCGACCCGCGAACGTCCGCCCGCCGAGGCACCGGCGCCGGACATCTCGGCGAGGCGGTCGACGACCACATCCGACGGCCGGCCGTCGTCGACGAGCAGGCGGACGGCCCACGCGCGGACCGGCGGGCTGGGGTCGTCGAGCAGCGAGAGCAGAGGCTTCTCGCCGAGTCCCCCGGTCGCGTGGAGCGCCCACATGGCTCGCAGCCGGTGGCGGACGTCGCGGTCGGTTGCCAGGATCTCGCGCAGGGCGCGGTGCGCGCTCGAGAGCTCCTGGCCCAGGGCGGCGCGGTCCTGGAGCACCCGGCGCGACGTGCGGACGTACCACTCGTTGCGATGAGTTGCCAGCCGCGCGAGGTCCTCGCTGGACTGAGCGGCCAGGTCGACCTTCGGCGGCTTCACCTCGCCGTAGGTGATCTTGTAGATCCGGCCGTTCTCGCGGTGGGCGTTGTCGGCGTCGTTCTCGTGGCACTCGCCGGTGTCCGACCAGTCGGTGACGTAGACGCCGCCGTCGGGCCCGTACTTCAGCTCCAGGCCGCGGAACCAGGTATCCGAGGAGAGCAGGAAATCGGGCCCGTGCCGCGCGACGATCTCGTAACCGTCGTCGAGCCGGTCGAGCCGGTCGTTGTTGACGCGGTGGCCGTGCAGGTTGCAGGTGAAGAGCGTGTTGCGGTAGCGCTCCGGCCAGTTGTCGGCCAGGTAGATCATCGCGCCGACGTGCGCGTGGCCGCCGCCGAGGATCCCGTGCTCGCCGCGCCCCTCGCGTGAGTCCTGCCACCGGCCGCCGGCCCAGTGCAGGTGGTCGGCGCACGTTGTCATCAACTGGTAGAGATGCGGGTTGAAGTCGTTGCCGTACATGCGCTCGAAGTGAGAGCCGGGGATGACGCGGAACAGGTGCGCGATGACGCAGTTGGTGATGAACGCCTCGCCGTAGTCGTCCCAGTCAAGTCCCCAGGGATTGGTCGTGCCATTGGCGACGACCTCGAAGACCTCGCGCGTCGGGTGATAGCGCCAGACGCCGCAGTTCATCTGCACGCGCTGGTCGTCGGGCGTGCCGGGCTTGCCGACGCTGGCGGTCGTCAGGATGCCGTGGCAGCCCCAGAGCCAGCCGTCGGGGCCCCATTTGAGGGCGTTGAACAGGTTGTGCTGCGCCTGGATGTTCCAGCCGTCGAGCTTGACGACGGGCGGGCCGTCGGGCCGGTCGTCGCCGTCGCGGTCGGGGAAAAACAGCAGGTTGGGCGTGGCACAGACCCAGACGCCGCCATACCCCAGCTCGATGCCGGTGAAGTTGGTCCCCTTGTCGTAGAACACCGTGCGTTTGTCGAACCGGCCGTCGCCGTTGGCGTCCTCGAAGATCAGAATGCGGTCCTTGCCCGTCGGGCCGCCGCGCCAGATGGGGTACGACGAGTTCTCGACGACCCAGAGGCGGCCGCGAGGGTCGAGCGCCATGGCGATCGGCTGGACGACGTCGGGCTCGGAGGCGGCCAGCGTGGCGCGGAAGCCGGGAGGCACGGTGATGCCGCGGGTCGCATCCTTCGGCGAGGCCGGGCCGTTGGGCTTCGAATGGTCGGCTGGCCGGGAACCATTGCCGGGCGATGACTTGTTATCGGAGCCGGCCCGCAGACCCGCGGCACCGATGGCCGCGACGGCCGCCGCCAGCAAAACGACCTGGATCCAGCCCCTACGTCCGCCCGTCCGACCGCCCCGAAATCTCATCGCGTCGTGCTCCCCGGCCTGTGCTTTCATCGTGGCTGGCGTCCGCTCGCCGGATGCGGCGAGGGCCTCTCGCGAACTTACCGGCTGCGGGGGACGAAATCCATCGGGTTGTGCCGCGGGAGCGGCCCGGGGAGGGTCGATGCCTGACCCGGAAAGAAGACGAGGCCAGCGCAACATTGCGCTGGCCTCGCAGTTCCACCAGACAGCGTTGTCAGCAGTGATTGACAGCTCGGTCTTGCCTTCCTGGCTCCTAACCCCTCGTCCCTGACCTCTCCCAGGGCCGGCCTCAGCCGAAGAGCTCCTTGATGGGCTTGCCGCCGTCGACGATCTTGATCGGGCGGCCGCGGGGGGTGGTGTACTGGAGGTCGACGCTCAGGCCCATGGACTTGGTCAGGGTGGCGATCAGGTCCATGACGCCGACCGGGCGGTCGACGATGTCGACGCCGTCCTTGTCGGTCGCGCCGATGGCCTGACCGTTCTTCATGCCGCCGCCGCCGACGACCACCGACCAGCTTCGCGGCCAGTGGTCGCGGCCGGCGTTCTGGTTGATCCGTGGCGTGCGGCCGAACTCGCCCATCCAGACGATCGTCGTGGTGTCGAGCAGCCGGCGTTCGGCCAGGTCGGAGATCAGGGAGGACATCCCCTTGTCCAGCTCGGGCAGGAGCCGGGTTGAGAGGGCGTCGAAGTTGTTGTTGTGGGTGTCCCAGCCGCCGAGCTCGACCTCGACGTAGGTCACGCCCTGCTCGACCAGGCGGCGGGCCATCAGGCAGCCCGAGCCGAACGATCCGCGGCCGTACGCATCGCGGACAGCGGCCGACTCGCGCTCGATGTTGAACGCGTCCTGGTATCTGGAGTTCATCATCCGCAGTGTCTTGCTGTACACCGCCTTGTGGTCGACGGCCGCCTGCGCCTTGCGCTGGCTGATGAACTGTGTCTCGGTCTGGCTGAGCATCTTCAGCCGGCGCTCGAGCCGCCAGCCGTCGACGTCCTTGGGCGGCTTCAGGTTGGCGATTGGGGCGTTCGGGTTCTGCACCACGAACGGGGCATACGCCATCCCCAGGAAGCCCGCGCTGGCGCCGGGCGAGTTGATCGCGATGCAGTGCGGCAGGTCGAAGTTCGCCAGCTTCTCGCCCAGCTCCAGGGCGCAGTACGACCCGAACCCGGGGTGTGTGACCGTCGGATTCGGCGCATACCCGGTGTGCATCATGTAGTTGCCGCGCTCATGGTTGCCTTCCTTGGAATCGAGCGAGCGGACGATCGACAGGTGGTGCATCTGCTTGGCCACCCGCGGCATGTGCTCGCTGATCTTCACCCCGGGCGCCGAGGTGTCGATCGGCTTGAACGGGCCGCCGTTCTTCTCGCTCTCGGGCTTGAGGTCCCAGATGTCCATGTGGCTCGGGCCGCCGCTCATCCAGAGCACGATCAGGCTCCGGTTGTTCTTGCGCACGTTTTGCGCGTTGGCCTCCAGCGTCGAGAAGAACTGGATCGCCGGGATGCCCAGCGCGGTCGATGCCAGGTGGCCCAGCCAGTGACGCCGGGTCATCTGGTCTAGCGCTCGCGTCGAGTCGGACATGGATCGGCTCCTTCTAGCTAGCTAACTAGCCTGCGAGCGGTGGTCGTTCGAGGCGATGCGGCCGGCCCGCGCCGGGCCGGGCCGAGAATGGGGGACGCGTCTGGTGTCAGCCAATGCGATGCGGTACGACCCGGGTCGAAAGGTGGAGGTCAGGCTTTCCCGCGTGATGGGTAGGCGACGTCAGGCGGGAAAACCGGACCCACATCCTTTCCGGAACCAACTCAGTGGATGAGGATGAACTCGTTGGAGTTCAGCAGTGCCCAGAACAGGTCCTGGAGCACATGGAGGCTGTCGGGGAATCGCTGGAGATACTCGCGGGCCTGGTTGAGCTCGCGGGGGTTGGGCCGCCGGCTCAGCGCGGCGAGGTAGATCGAGTCGATCATGTAGACATCGGGCGCCCGGCCCGAGTGGCGGGCGCGTTCGACGACGTCGTGGAGGAAGCTGCCGGGCTTGCCCGAGAGCGCCTGCTGCATCAGGTCGCCGTTCATCATCATGAGGGCCTGGGGAATGGTTCCCTGGAAGCTGGTGGTTTCCTCGGCCTCGTCGTTGGCGAAGGCGAAGGTGAACTGCTTGAGCCAGGCGTCGCGGCGCCGGTGGCCGTCGTCGGGCGCGCCGGCCTTGTGCGCCGAGGTGGCCGTCAGCAGCGAGTCGAAGAGCTGCTCGGGGCTCATCGGCCGCAGCGGCATGGAGGTGAACAGGCCCTCGTCCTTCTCGCCTCCCCTGGCCTTGATGCTGCTGAGCTGGTACGCCCTCGTGGCCATGATCCAGCGACAGAGCTTCTTGACGTCGTAGCCGCTCTCGCGGAAGTCCTTCGCCAGGCGGTCGAGCACATCGGGGTGGCTCGGCGGGTTATGGGGGCCGAAGTCATCCACCGGGTTGACGAACCCGCGGCCGAGGAAGTGCGCCCACATCCGGTTGACGAACGCCCTGGCCATTGTCTCGTTCCCCGGGTCGGCGATCAGCTTGCCCAGCTCGGCGCGGCGATCCACGTCGGTCCCCTGGCTGATCTTGCGGCCGTCGAGGAACCGCGGGAACGCGATGCCGACCATGCCGTTGCGCTTGTCGTACTTGACGTACCTGTCCGTCGGCTCGTCCGTCAGCACGGTGTGGTCGTACATCTCGCCGCCGGTGTTGTTCGCCTTGGTCACTTCCTCGGGATGCAGCCCCTGGAAGAAGGCATTGATGCCCCAGAAGTCGGCCTGCTTCCAGTCGTTCTGCGGGTGGTCGTGGCACTGGGTGCACTGGATCTGCTGGCCCAGGAACAGCCGGGTCGTCTTGGACGTCAGCGGCACCGCGCCGAACTCCAGGTGGGCCAGTACGTAATTGACGGCGCCGTTCTCCTTGTTCGAACCGGTTGCCGTGACCAGCTCGTGGACGGTCTCGTTCCACGGCCGGTTCGCGCCGAACTGCTTGCGCAGCCAGTTGTTGAGCGATGTGCGGTCCACCCTCCGGCCCTGGTTGCCCCGGCCGATCAAGAGGACCGTCCAGTTCGTTGCGAAGTTCTTGGGGTAGTCGGGATGCTCGAGCAGGTACGCCACCAGCTTGCCTCGCTTGTCGGCGTCCTTCATGGCGAGGAAGGCGCGAGCCTCCTTCACGGTCGGGATCCGGCCGAGCAGGTCGAGATAGGCCCGGCGGAGGAATTCCTCGTCATTCGCCGGTCGGGCCGGCTTGACCTTGGCCTCGGCCCAGGCCGCGGCAATCCCCTCGTCGATCGCCGTCACCTGGGGGATGTGGCTGACGCCTGACTTCCGCCCCGACGACTTGCCCGTCTGATCGCCGGCCTCGGCCCGCCAGGCTCCGATCCCCAGGACGGCCGCCGCGAACGCCCCGCGGAAACAAAAACCCAGGACCGTCCGGCCCGGCCGCGCCCCGCCACCCGTCGCCCTACGTGTTTCCATGGATTGTCACCCCGAGATCCATGCCAGCCGTCGATCACCCAGGCTTTCCCAAGATGCCCATGCGCCCACCCGACCGCGGGCCTCCCGGCCTCGCGGTTGTCTCCGGCGACCCTCCTGGGATGAATACAGGTCTGGACGAAACGGTGAGTGCATGCGGTGAGGATGCGGAGCAGGTCAATCTATTCTACGAAGCGAATCGTGCCCGGTGACAGGTGCGCATCCAAAATATTCTGATCCCGGGCCGGAGTCGGGATGAGTCGTGCATCGGCCGGCCCGGCGGGTGGGTCAGGTTTGTCCATCTTTCGCCCCGGATCCCCGGCGATACGGAAAGCTGAACAACGGAAAACCGAAACCAAAAAATCGTCAGCTCCCAGGAATCGAGCGCGAATTCTGCTGTCCTCGATCCGTTGATCCGGTTGGAAGCCGCCGGGCTGTCCGGCATGCCGGGTCAGGATTCCCCGGGACCGGTCGGCCCGTCCTCGTTTGCCAGGCTGGCTAAATGAACATCCGTTCCGAAATCACGCTCGCCAGGATGTCCTTGCTGTTCCTCCTGGCGGAGAGCCCGTGCGTCTGTTTGCCGGCGGCCCGAGCCCCGGATTATGTGGGCGTGATCGTCCTTGCTGGTGCGATCATCATTGCCTCTCCGGCTGGGGTCGTCGTGTCGCGTGCGCTGCGTGCAGGTCTGGAGGAAGACCTCGCGAAGAGTTACCGGAAGGTGGAGTGGCTGTTCCTGCTGGCGGCAGCGACGAGCCTGGCCGGCGTGATGCTGGCGAGCCTGCGCCGGTCGCCGTTCGAGACGGTCGGGATGGGGATCTCGGCGGTGGGGATGGGGGTGGCGATCGGGTTGCTGGTGGGCTTCTCGGTCTGGCGAGGTCGTCCGGGCGGCCGCATCTCGATCCCGACGGATGGTGACTGGCCGCCGTGACTGGCAGACAGGCGGGCCGGGTACGGAGGAGTCGAGTGGGGACACGGAATGACTCGGCTCCTCCGCCCGGATCCCGCGAGCCGAGGGTTCAGCGGATGAGAAAGGATCGTGGAAAGGGGCAGGAAACCGAGAGCGAAGTCGCATCAGGCTCGACCGGGCCGGCGCTGGGACCGATTCGCTCGTTTCCCTCCGTCCTTTGCGACTTCTTTCCAGGCTCTCAGCGGCGGCGGGGCGGCTTGCGTCGACGCGGGAGGCTGTAGGTG
>JAKAUH010000244.1 GCA_021818605.1 Planctomycetota bacterium | reverse complement strand
CGTTCGCCGACGTCTCGAAGTTCGAGGCCGACCCGGCGGTCGACAAGATCGGCGACCTGTACACAGTGGATATGCTGGTACAGTATGTCCAGAGCAAGCTCGCCGCCTGATGGATGGACGGATGGATGGGTGAACGGATCAACAACCCGTTCGATCGGGCACGAGATGGGATGGGATGGGATAGGATGGAACGGTTCGCTCGTCCGACGGACGGGGCGGGCGAAACCGGAATGGGCCTTTTGAGAAGAGGCTGAGGGGGTCGGCTCGCCCGGCCGGCCATTCGCGGCGGCGTGGTGGCGCATTCTCGAATCCTGGGTCGGGTGCTCTTCGCGATGAGATGGATCTGGATCGACAAGTTCCTGGAATTCCGCAGTGGCCAGTTCGCGCGAGCGATCAAGAACCTGACCCTGGCGGAGGAGCACCTGCACGACCACTTCCCCGGCTACCCGGTGATGCCGGCCTCGTTGATCATCGAGGGGTTGGCGCAGACCGGTGGAATCCTGGTGGGCGAGGCCGGAGGGTTCGCCGAGAAGGTGATCCTGGCCAAGATTCCCCGCGCCGAGTTCCACGGCGTGGCCTGCGCGGGCGACCAGCTCGTGTATGAGGTCACGCTGACCGACCTGCGGAGCGAGGGGGCCGCCGTCGACGCCAAGGCGTTCCTGAACGGGGAACTGCTGGCCGAAGCGGAGATCGTCTTTGCCCACCTTGATAATTCGCGCGCCAACCAGATCTTCGGCCCGAAGAATTTTGTGTTCACCCAGCAACTCCTCGGCGTGCTGGACCTCGCCAGGGCGCAGGCCCGCGCCCGCGAGGCCGAGGCGGCCGAGGCCGTCGCGGCCGTGATCCCGGAGTCCAACGGCCAGGCGCACGAGCCCCAGGCGGTGCCGTGAGCCGATTCGGCCGGAGTGTGGTGTGGGGGATCGCAACGGGACGAAGGCGGTGAATCACAGGGGTCGCAAGGGTGGCAGGAGGCCCGTTGACCCGCCAGGGCCGATGATTGTCCGGACTGGTCTGGTAAAATGTGTGTCCTGCGTCGGGTTTTCGCCCACGCGATCGCCGTTCGAGAGCAATACTAAGGAGGCGGTTCGACTCGGGTGAGCACCTCAGGACGTGACAGCCTTTGAGATCGAGCCCGGCGACGATCGACGAGTCTTTCATGCTTGGTTCCGAACGCCGTGTCGTCATAACCGGTCTGGGCCTGGTGACCCCCCTGGGCGATCGTCCGGACACCGTCTGGGCGGCGCTGGCGGAGGGGCGAGGGTCCATTCACCGACTCGAGGCTTTCCGCGTGGCCGGATTGCCCAACGACGTCGCGGCCGAGGTGCGCGATTTCGACCTCAAGTCGTACGCGCTGCCCCGGCTCAGCAAGAAGCTGGTGAAGAGTCGGAAGTACATGGCCCGGGACATCCAGCTCGCGGTCGCCGCCGCGCAGCGAGCGGTGGCCGACGCCGGGCTGGCCGACGGCGGGGTCGACCCGACGCGGATCGGCATCGACCTGGGCGCCGGTCTGATCTCGAGCGAGCTCGACGAACTGGCGCCGGCGATCACCCGGGCGTTCGAGGCGAGCGGGAGCTTCGACTTTCAGGTGTGGGGCCGCGAGTCGATCGGGATGATCGAGCCGATCTGGCTCCTGAAGTATCTGCCGAACATGCTGGCCTGCCACATCTCGATCCTCATCGACTGCCAGGGGCCGAGCAACACGATCACCGAGGCGGACGCCTCGGCAAACCTCGCAATCGCCGAGGCGGCGCGGATCATCGGCCGCGGCCGGGCGGACGTGATGATCACCGGAGGGGCTGACTCGAAGATTCACCCGCTGTCACTCGTCCGGATGGGGCTCCTGGCGAACATGTCGCACTGGCGCGGCGACCCGTCGCGGGCCTGCCGACCGTTCGACCGCCAGCGCGACGGCTGGGTCCCCGGCGAGGGCGCCGGAATCCTGATCCTCGAGGAGCGCGAGCACGCGCTGGCGCGTGGTGCGCGAATCTACGGCGAAATCCTGGGGGCCGGCTCGGGCTGCGACGCCATGCCCGCCGGAGGTCTCGATCCCGAGGGGGTCGGGACCGAGGTGGCAATCGCCGCGGCGCTCGAGGACGCCGGGCTCCAGCCGGCCGCAATCGGCCATGTGAACGCCCACGGCTCCGCGACCCGAGTCTCCGACCTGGCCGAGGCACGGGCCTTGCATCGAATCTTCGGGGCAAGGGGCGTCCCGGTGACGGCCCTCAAGGGCTACATGGGCAACCTGGTCTCGGGCTGCGGCTCGGTCGAACTCATCGGCAGTCTGATGGGGGTCAACCGCGGGCTGATCCCGTCGATCCTCAACTGCGATGAGCCGGATCCCGAGATTGACGCCGACCTGGTCCTGAGCAGTCCGCGGGCCACGGACAACCCGACCTTTGTGAAAACCAACCTGACCCCGCTGGGCCAGGCGGCCGTGCTGGTGGTCCGCGGCTATCCCGAGGGGACTGGCTCCGGCGGTGGGACGTGACGTGACGTGACGTGATGTGACGTGACTTGACTTGCCTTGACTTGACCGAATCGTGTCGGCCGGGCCGGACGGCCCGGATTGTGGGGAAATCTCCGAGGAAGGCGTTCATGCGGCGAGTCGTGGTGACGGGGATGGGAATGGTGACCCCGGTGGGCGCCGACATGGAGTCCACCTGGTCGGCGCTCCTGGCCGGGCGGAGCGGCGTCGGGCCCATCAGCCTGTTCGACGCCCGTACGTTCCCGACCCGGATCGCCGCGGAGGTCCATGACTTTCGCGTGGACGATTACCTGCCGGACGCATCGCGCTGGGCCGAGCACTCGCGCAACAGCAAGTTCGCCCTGGCCGCCGCCACGATGGCGATGAAGGACTCGGGACTGGAGGACGAGGGGTCGCGGCTCAACCGCCGTCGGTTCGGCGTGTACCTGGGCTCCGGCGAGGGACAGCAGGACTTCCCGCGGTTCGTTCGCCTGGTGAAGGAGACCTCGCACGAGGGCCGCGTGGACACGGCCGAGTTCACCCGACTCGGGATTCACGAGCTGCACCCGATCCGCGAGGCCGAACAGGAGCCGGGCACGCCGTCGGGCCACCTGGCGAGCGTCTTCGGCGCCCAGGGGCCCAATGCCAACTGCCTGACCGCCTGCGCCGCCAGCTCGCAGGCGATCGGCGAGGCGTTCGAGCTGATCCGCCGCGGCAGCGCCGACGTGATCCTCTCGGGCGGCACCCACAGCATGATCCACCCGTTCGGCGTGACCGGCTTCATCCTGCTGACCGCCCTCTCCACCCGCAACGACGAGCCCCAGCGCGCCAGCCGCCCGTTTGACCGCGACCGCGACGGCTTCATCCTGGGCGAGGGTGCCGGGATGCTGGTGCTCGAGGAACTGGAGCACGCCAAGGCACGCGGCGCGAGGATCTACGGTGAAATCGTCGGCTACGGCTCGACGGCGGATGCCTTCCGGATCACCGACAGTCACGACGAGGGCCGTGGCGCGATCGCCTGCCTCAAGGAGGCGCTGGCCTGCGCCGGGGTCGAGCCCTCGGATATTGACTACGTCAACGCCCACGGCACCAGCACGGCCGTGAACGACTCGATCGAGACCCTGGCCATCAAGCGAACTTTCGGCGAGGAGGCGTACCGGATACCGATCTCAAGCACCAAGAGCATGATGGGCCATCTGATCGCGGCCGCCGGCAGCGTCGAGGCGATTGTTTGCCTGCTGACGATCCGAGACGGCGTCATGCCGCCGACGATCAACCTGGACAACCCCGACCCCGAATGCGACCTGGACTACATCCCGCATCAGCCGCGTGAGAAGGTGGTGGACGTGACGCTGACCAATAGCTTCGGGTTCGGCGGCCAGAACATCACGCTCATCCTGAGACGCTTCACTGATTGAACGATCGTGACATCCCCTACGCCGAGTGGTCGCGCTCGGCTCTTCGCCCGCATCCTCGACGGCGGTCCCGACCGGGCCCCCGAGAGCCGGGCAGGCGCGACCGGGAGTGCATCCGTGACTGGGCTATTGACCGCGTATCCCTCCTTCACCCTCGGGGTTCTCATACCCGCGACCATCGCGGTCGTGATCCTCGTCTATCTCACGGTGAAGTACGCGCCCATCATCGGTGCGAAGTTCGAGGACCCGCCGATGTTCCTGCCGTTGCGGGTCGCGCCGACCGCTGAGGGCGAATCGGTCGAGTTCGCCGCGACGGACGGCCTGCCGCTCTCGGGTACCTATTTCAAGGCACGGACAACCGGCCGGGCCGGGGTGATCGTCTACTGCCACGAGTTCCTCAGCGATCGGTGGAGCTATCGGCCGTATGTCGACCACCTGCGCGACCTGGGGTTCGACGTGTTCACGTTCGACTTCCGCAACCACGGCTCCAGCGGGTCGGAAGCCGGCTACGCTCCGATGCACTGGGCCTCCGACCGTGAGATCCGCGACCTGCGCGGCGCGCTGGCCTACCTGCGGACGCGCGCCGACCGCGACCTGGCCGGCTACGGCCTGTTCGGCGTGAGCCGGGGGGGGACGACGGCGCTACTGGTCGCGGCCGACGAGCGGGATGTGTGGGGCGTGGTCACCGACGGGGCGTTTCCGACGATCGGCACGATGATGGTCTACATCCTCCGCTGGGCCGAGCTGTACCTGCGGAACCCGCTGGTCCGAAACGCGGTCCCGCGCTGGCTGTACCGGAGGCTGGCCCGGTCCGGCCGCCGGCATGCGGAGCGACGACGCGGCTGCCGGTTCCCGGACGTGGACAAGGCCGTCGCCCGCCTGGCCCCGCGGCCCTGGCTGATGATCCACGGCCAGCGCGACACGTACATCAATCCCGAGGTCGTGCAGGATCTGTTCGACGCCGGCAACGGGCCCAGGGAGATCTGGCTGGTCCCCGACGCCAAGCACAACCGCTGCCGCGAGCGCGAGCCCGAGGCCTACGCCGGCCGGCTGCTCGACTTCGTCGATCGCTACGCGCCGAGGCGGCCGATCACCGAGCCCGAGGTCGTCGAGGTGCCGGCGAGGCCCGCGCCGATGGTTCCAGAATCGGAGCTCGTCGAGGTGGTCGACGATTACCGCGGTGAGATCGAGTCGGGCCGGCTAGCGAACGAGGTCGCCACGCCCATTCGGTAGCCGTCGCACCGGCGCCGACGGCAGCTTCAAGCCCCGGGTCCGCCCAACCGAGCCGGGCCGGGCCGAGCCGAGCCCCACCCGGACACCCGGGGAGCCGGCCGCATCCTCCGGCCCCACGGGCACTCATTCCTGACATCCGAAAAGGATGGAGAGGTCGTCGGCGATGATCAACTTTTCGATGATGCGCCTGCTCGGCGCCCCGGTCGAGATCCGCGCGCGTCGGCTGGCCCGGTCGTTCCTGGACCAGACAAAGCGCGCGGCCGACGTTCAGCGCGAGCTGCTGCTCTCGCGGATCGCCCGGCACGCCGACAGCCAGTTCGGCCGCGATCACCACTTCGCCGAGATCCGCACCCCGGCCGATTTCCGCCGCCGCGTCCCGATCGGCGACTACGCCCGCCACGAGCCGTACATCGACCGCGTGAGCCAGGGGGAGCTGAACGCCCTCTTCGGCGACGGGACCGAGGTCCTGATGTTCGCCATGACCTCGGGCACCACCAACCGGCCCAAGACGATCCCCGTCACCCGCGAGTCGCTGCGCGACTACCGCGAGGGGTGGACGATCTGGGGCATCCAGGCGTTCGACGCGCACATCGAGATCCTCCGCCGAGGGCTGCGCCCGATCCTCCAGCTCGCCAGCGACTGGCGGGAATCGGCCACGCCGGCCGGGATTCCCTGCGGTGCCATCACGGGGCTGACCGCCCACATGCAGAATCCCCTGGTGCGCACGACCTACTGCATGCCCGCGGCCGCGTCACGGATCAAGGACATCGAGTCGAAGTACTACGTCGCGCTGCGAGCCTCCTGCCACCGCGACGTGGGCACCGTCATCGCCGCCAACCCGAGCACCATCCTGGCCATGGCCCGGCTGGGCGACCGCGAGAAACAGGTTTTGATCCGCGACCTCCACAACGGCACGATCGACGAGAAATGGTCGATCCCGCCCGCGGTTCGCAAGGCCCTGCGGCTCCGCATGGCGATTCCGCACCGGCGTGCCGCGCGCCGGCTCGAGCGGATCGTCGAGCGCACCGGCCGGCTGCTGCCGAAGGACTACTGGCCCAACCTCGACTTTTTGTCGAACTGGATGGGCGGCACGATGAAAGCGTACCTGCGAGGATACCCCGAGTTCTTCGGCGAGACGCCGGTCCGCGACGTGGGCTTGATCGCCTCGGAGGGCCGGATGACGATCCCGATCGAGGACGGCACGCCCGCCGGGTTGCTCGACATCCGGCATCATTATTTTGAGTTCATCCCCGAGGACCAGGCCGACCGCGAACAGCCCGAAACAGTCGAGGCGACCGAGCTGGTCGAGGGCCGGAGCTACTTCATCGTGCTCACCACGGCCGGCGGACTGTACCGCTACAACATCTCGGACCTCGTTCGGTGCGTCGGGTTCCACGGGACGACGCCGCTGATCGAATTCCTCAACAAGGGCGCGCACTTCTCCAGCGTGGCGGGCGAGAAGCTCTCGGAGCATCAGGTCATCGCGGCCGTGCAGGCGGCGCAGCGCGCGGCGGGGTGCACGCTCAAGTCGTACCTGCTGCTCCCCTGCTGGGGCGAGCCGCCGTTTTACTCGCTGCTGGTCGAGGACGACGACCTGCCGGCTGGCACCGCCGAGGCCGACGCCCGCCTCGCCGCGGCCGTCGAGCAGGAGCTGAGGCGGCAGAACGACGAGTACGCCAACCGGCAGGAGACGCGTCGGCTCGCACCGGCGCAGGTCGTCCGCATCCGGCCGGGGTCTTGGTCCGAGTTCCAGAAGCGTCGCCTGGCCAAAAGCGGCGGCGCCGTCGAGCAGTACAAGCAGCCGCACCTCATCCCGGACCTCAACCAGATCGACGCCTTCCGGGCGTTCGCCGTCGAGGAGCCCGCGCGGTAGGATCCTTGCGTCAGGACTCGAGCCCTTCGTGACACCAATTCCCTGCTGGAGTAGAGTCGAGGAGTGTCGCGGTAGCAGGAGGCCCCGTTTCCACTCCCCGCTCATCAAACTGGACGGGCGGTTTTCCCGCATCCAGCTTTCGGACAAGGCGTTTCTCATCGGTGAGTTCACACCTTCGCTCACGAATCGATCGCGGCTAAGTCCGTTTGAGTTGGTAGAGCCCCAACTCCTGGTACAGGTAGGCGTCAGGGTATCGTGTCGTCCCCTGTCCCCGTACCTTGAACTTCGCGCACAACCACTGGCGTACCCGGTAGCGGACATGGTGGTTGACTTGGCGATAGGCGGGGAGGATGGTGCCGATGCGAAAGTAGTTGGACCAACCCCGTAGTTTGCGGTTGATCCGACCAATCTGCGCCCCGACTTCCAGCTCCGTGGTCTTGCGCGTCGTCAGGTCACTGATCTCGCTACACAGCCGTTTGATCTTCTTCCGCGAGGGGCGCGGCCCGATGTAAGCCTGGCCCGTTCGTCGGTCGTAGTTCCGGCCGAGGGTGTAACCGAGAAAGTCGAACGTCTCCGTCGGCAGGCGGCAAAGCCGCGTCTTGGTCTCGTTCACCGTCAGTTTCAGCTTGGACATCATCCTCCGCGTCACGACCATGGCCTCTTCGGCTGTGCCGCGACAGCAGATGACGAAGTCGTCTGCGTAGTTGACGATGCGGGCGACCAGCCGCCGCTCGTAACCGCCGGTCTTCCAGCCCTTCACGAAGCGTCGCATGTAGATGTTGGACAACAGGGGTGAGATCGGAGCCCCTTGCGGGGTTCCCATTCCCTGGTCTTTGTTCCGGGTCGTTCGACAACGGTGCCCCTTCGCGTCGGTCTCTTCCACCGGCGTCTCCAGCCACAGCTTGATCAGCCGCAGCACGCGGCCGTCGCTGATCCGCCGAGACACTGATTTCATCAACTCGGCATGAGGGATACTGTCGAACGAAACCGTGCCTTGATACCCCCCTCAACAACCCGCCCGCGCCCTCTATCGAGGAGGTCGAGGTAACCGACCCGACCCATCCCCTCTTCGGACGCCGCTTCCCCCTCATCTCCATCACCCGTCAACCGCGCCGGTCCGCGTTCGTGTTCGTGGCCTATCGCGACACGATGCGGCTCCGCATCCCCATCGCCTCGACCAACCTGGCACCGAGCCAATCCCGCCCCCGCTGCACAAAATGGACCCGAGAAGCCGTCCAGGAGTTCCTTTCTTTGGTCACGGAGGGGGACGCGTCATGTCACAGCTCCGGCACGTCTGGCGAAGGCTCCCGCAACCCTTGAGGCAACAGGCAATCGACGACATCACGACCATCTGCGCGGAGGTAATTCATGAGCATTTCCGAACTCATCACACCGTTCCACCTCGGCCGCAAGGCCCTCATCTACGTCCGGCAGTCGAACCCGCACCAGGTTCTCACGAACCAGGAGAGTCAACGCCTCCAGTACGCGCTCCGGCAACGGGCTCGTGAGTGCGGCTGGGCGGACGACGCCATCGAGGTGATCGACGCCGACCTCGGGCGCACCGCCAGCACCACCAAGGGCCGCCAGGGGTTCAAGGAGGTCGTCGCGCAGGTCACCCTCGATCAGGTCGGCATCATCTTCTCTTACGATGTCACACGACTGTCGCGGAACTGCACCGACTGGTATCAGGTCCTTGACCTGTGCGGATATCGGCGGTGCCTCATCGGCGACCGGGACGGGATCTACGACCCGGCCACGATCAACGGGCGCCTCTTGCTCGGCTTGAAGGGTCAAATCTCGGAACTGGAGCTTCATACGATCAAGGCTCGGCTGACGGCCGGCCTGATCAATAAGGCCCAGCGAGGCGAGCTCGCATTGACCCTTCCCGTGGGGCTCGCCCGCGATGCGCTGGGCCGCGTCGTGAAGCGCCCCGACCGTGAAGTCCAGGATCGCCTCGACCTCGTCTTCGCCACCTTCCTCCAGGTGCGGTCCCTCGCCGCGGTCGTCCGTTCCTTCAATGCCGAGTCTCTATTCGTCCCCCGACGTGACAAGTTCGGCGACGTCGCCTGGCGACGTCCGACCGTGTCCTCCGTCGGCACGATCCTCAAGAACCCGGCCTACGCCGGATCATTCGTCTACGGCCGGACCAGGACCGAGAGGTCCGGCCCCGGCATCACCATCCGGTACAGAAGCCCCGGCCGGTCTCCGAGTGGCGAATCCACATCCGGGACGTGTATCCTCGCTACATCGACTGGGCCACGTACGAGAAGATCCAGGCTATGATCCGCGACAACCACAGCGAGTACGACCGGAACATGGGATTGGGAAAGCGAGATAGATTGAGAAAGCGGGACAGGTCCGCTATTGACAAGGACTGAGAAAGCGAGACAGGTCCGCTATTGATAAGCTGGGATTGGAAGCGGAAAGCGGGACGAGTCCGCTATTGACAAAAGCGGAAGCGGGACAGGTCCTGATTGGCGACGATTAGAATTCCCCGCTGGCGTCAATTAGAATTCCCTGGTCCGCGGGTAGTGTACAAGCCGCTTGGATCGCGGTCACCTACAGCCGATCTCGCCCTCGGTCGCGTTCGCGATTGCTCCTAGTCACACCTCCTTGCTTGGGGCTGCGGGACCCGGCGGCTTCTGAGCCGCCTTCTTGGCCTGCTCCGCCCGATAGCTGGGTACGT
>JAKAUH010000288.1 GCA_021818605.1 Planctomycetota bacterium | reverse complement strand
AGCCCGATGTAGCCCAGGTCGTTGGCCGACAGCGTCGAGAGCAGGAGCAGCCCCATGTTCGTCGGCGAGGTCCGGTGCGCGACCCGCCCATCGGGGATCTCCTGAAAGTTGTCGGGCGGCAGCCAGTGATCGGCGTCGCAGACAAATGTCTCGAAGAACAGCCAGGTCTTGCGCGCCACGCGCCGCAGCCTCATCCGCTCGCCTTCGCTCAGCACGGTGTGCGCCACCGCGCTCGGCCGACTGAGGAAATACGCGGCCCACGGCGAGAGGAACCACGCCGCCAGCCACGGCGACGCCGGAATCAGCGCGCCGGGGTTGAGCATCGCGACCGCCGCGGCGATCGCGATCGCCAGCGCCGGCGCCAACCACATCTCCTTGATGAAGTGTGGCAGGTTGGTGCCGAGGCGCTGCTCGGTCGACGCGGCGGTCTCCCACTCCAGCAGCTTGCGACGGCTCACGAACAGCCGTGCCAGCGTCCGGACGATCGCATCCACCAGCATGCCCGAGCGGTACGCCAGGAGGACGATCTCCATCACGACCTGACCGAGCATCGCCGGCAGCGTCTCGCGCGACTTCCGCAACGGCGACAATGACTCGGAGCGGATGCTGCCGATCGCGATGGAGAGAATCGCCTGGAACAGGGGCAGCAGGAACACCGTCAGCACCACGCCCGTCCACGCCCACGGCGAGCCGGGGAGCACCGTCCAGCCCAGCACCAGCAGGACCAGCAGCGCCGGCGGCACCAGGCTGCGGCGAAGGTTGTCCAGCAGCTTCCAGCGCTCGAGCACCGCCAGGGGGTTGCGCCGGCGGTGCCCGGCACCCGCCGGCTTCGCGCCACCGATCGCCGGGCCCTCCTCCGCCGCCACCGGCACCTCGGGCGCCAGCCACGGCAGGAGCTGCCAGTCGCCGCGAACCCACCGGTGCTCGCGGCGGGCATACGCGTTGTACCGCGCGGGGAAGTCGTCGAAGAGCTCGGTATCGGTCAACAGCCCGCACCGCGCGAAGTTCCCCTCGATCAGGTCGTGGCTGAGAATATGATTCTCGGGAAATGCCTCGCCCGTCGCGGCCTCGAACGCGTCGACATCATAGATCCCCTTGCCCGTGAAGGTGCCGATGCCGTACAGGTCCATGTAGGTGTCGGACGCCGCCGTCGAATAGGGGTCGATCCCGCCCGAGGTCGCCAGCAGCGCGGCGAACCGCGAGCGCGTGGCGGCCGTCAGGTGGAAGCTGATCCGCGGCTGGAGCACGCCGTAGCCCGTCACCACGCGCCCCAGCGCCGGGTCGAACCGCGGCCGATTGAGCGCATGGGCCATCGCCCCGACCAGCCGCGCGGCCGCGTCGCGCGGCATCCGCGTGTCGGCGTCGAGCGTGATGACATACCGCACCCGCGGCACATCCGCCGGGTCGGCGCTCGTCATGCGGTAGGTCGTATCCCGCGCCCCGCGGAGCAGCCGGTTGAACTCCTGCAGCTTGCCGCGCTTCCGCTCCCAGCCCATCCAGCAACCCTGCGACTCGTTCCACAACCGCCGACGGTGGAACAGGAAGAACCGGTCGCCGCCGAGGGCCCTCGTCGCAGCCGCCTGGCTCCCTCCGTCTCCATCGCCGTTCGCCGACTCGGGACGCCCGGGAATCGGCCGCGGCTCGTCGGCGTCGCGGTAGCGATTGTTCAGCTCGCGGATGCGATCGAGCGCGTCGCGGACCAGCTCGTCGTCCGGCGGCATGACCTCCGAGGGCGCATCGGCGAAATCGGTCAGCAGGGCGAAGCGCAGGCTGGGATCGGGGTTCGAGAGATAGTGTGTCTCGAGCCGCTCGACCAGCACGGCGGCGCTCGAGGGGCGCGTCAGCATGCCGGGGATCACGATGAACGTGGCGTGCTCGGGCGGAATGCCTTCCTTGAACGCCAGCTTCGGCAACACCCGCGGCGGCAGCAGCAGCGTCAGGATGTGATTGACCAGCCCGACGGCCAGCTCCGACAGCGGCAGCAGCAAAACCAGAATCGCCGGCACGACCCACCACCCCGAGACCCCAGTTCCCAGCCCCGCCCGCAGCGCGATCGCCGCGAGCAACGCGAGCAGCAGCCCGATCGAGCCGAAGTACGCCGATGACGGGTGATCCAGCACCCAGCCCAGGAGCCGCTCGCGCCAGGCCGGCCGATAGCCGAAGGCCGCCTCGAGCTCGGGCCGGCCGCGGTCGACCAGGTAGTAGCCGACGTGGCCGCGCGGGTCGGGGTCGATGGCGGTTGTCGATTCGGCGCGCTCGGGCGCTCCTCCGACGGCGGGCTCACCGCGGCGAGCCAGGTCGATGGCACGGCGGGCGACCGCAATCTCGTCAGCTCCCGAGCCCCGGGCGATGGTCTCGACGATCCGGCGATAGCGGTCGCTCGTGGCGAAATCCTGGCGCGGGTAGACGCCCGATGGGTCCTGGCGCAGGATCGCCTCGACCCGGCTGCTCTGCTCGAAGAACGTGTTCCAGTCGATCGCCGAGAGCAGCCGGAGGCTCAGCACGCAGTTGCCCACAGTGACCTGGTTGGCGGCCTGGCGATGATGCTCGCGCCGCAGGACCTCGTTGGGATCGGTGCCCTGCGCGTCGAGTGCGCTCTCGAGGTGGTCGAACGCCTCACTCGCCCCCGCCTGGTCGCGCAAAAGCTGCATTAGCCGGACGACGAATGGGTCCGTCAGCTTGCCGAAGATCGGCAAGGGCGCGGGACCGGAGACCGGCGAACGCTCGGGAGCGAGATCGCCCGACGACGCACCGCCGTGCTCCGCCAAACCCGCGAGCGAGCGGGCGTGCGCCCGGGCCAGCACGTCGGCCGCCCACTCCTCGGCGCGCCGGCGCTCTTCCCAGCCCCAGATCATCTGCTCGGCCAGGCGGCGGAGGTTCTCCAGCAGGACCAGGCGGAGCATCGTCGGCAGCGCCCACAGCTCGCCGATCGTGAGTGGGCTGGCCTGCTGGAACGCCCGGACGAAGCGCACGATCCGCGCCTCGTCGAACTCGCTATCGGAATGAGCCACCAGGGCCAGCGCCAGCGCGAACACGCGGGGATAGCCCGCCAGCGGCGCCGCGGCCAGCTTGGGCAATAGCTCGTCATAGCCGGGCGGCAGGTCGTGGCGGACCTCCCGGAGCGAGTCGGCGATGATGTGAAAATTATCAACGAGCCACTCGGCATCGATGCCCGGCAGATTGCGGCGGCCGCCCAGCGTGAGCAGCCGCTGGTGGACCTGGCCCAGCACCCGCCGGTTCTCGACGAACCGGCGGAGCAGGGGGCTGCGCGCGCGCCGGTGCGGCGCCAGCGAGCACGCGGCGGCCAGCCGGGCGGCGCACGCTTCCAGTCCTTCCAGGCCCAGCCGCTCGCCGCGGATCGGGCCGTCACCCCGGGGATCGATCAACACCGCGGCGGTCGTCGACGGCTCGACCTCCCGGCTGGCGGGGGGCGTGGCCTCCGCGGACGTGACATTCATGCGCGCGCCTCTCTCCGGCCCTGGCTCGGACACTTTCTGATTTGCATTCTCGATCTGCACGGGCGGCACGCGCCTGCGCGGACAGGCCGCGTCGCGCTCAGCGGTCAGCCCGGCACGACCCCTTCACTTCATTGAGCAGGTGAATGGCCAAACTTACCGGCCCCCTGGATGAGGCGCTCGCGCGCGGCATGCCGGAACACGCCGCGCCGGCACGATCGATCGATCGACCGCGCCGGCCAACGGGCCCTTCATCCTCTCCTTTATACCCCATGGCGGCCAGTCCGTTCCATTTCGGCCTCGCCGTCGACATGCCGGCCCGGGCCGTCCTCGCTCTACGGCGTCATGCCGCCCGGCTCGCCGCGCGCACCGAGAAATCCGGCCAGGTTCGCCTCGGCGGCGCGCGTCGCCGGGTGCTCGGGGCCGAGGATTCGCCCGGCCTCGACGGCGGCCTGGCGATAATACACCAGCGCCTCGTCGTGGCGGCCGGCGGCCCGCGCCACGTCTCCCTGGTTCGTCAGCGCGACGATCCGATCGGGGTGGTTCGACCCTCGGGCGCACTGGATGTCGTGCGCGTACCGATACGCCAGGTCCTTCGCCTCGTTCAGCCGCTGCCGATCGATCAGCAGCCGGCTGAGCCGGTACA
Organism: Planctomycetota bacterium; assembly: GCA_021818605.1. Lineage (GTDB taxonomy): Bacteria > Planctomycetota > Planctomycetia > Isosphaerales > Isosphaeraceae > JAKAUH01. The sequence continues at coordinate 5,595 of JAKAUH010000288.1, read as the reverse complement.
CCGAGCGCAGCGTCTCGGGATGCTCGGGCTTGAACACCCGCTCGCGATCGGCGAGGTTCTGCCGCAAGAGCGCCTCGGCCTCGTCGAGTCGGCCGAGCTGCCGGAGCGACTCGCCCAGCCGTTCGGCGACGTCCAGCGTGACCGGGTCGAGGGCTCCCAGCGCGCGCCGGCAGTCGGCCAGGTCGCGGCGGAGCATTTCCTCGGATTCGCCGCCGCGCCCGGTGCGGGCCAGCAGCGTGCCGAGCAGCCCCCGGGCGCGAAGCACCACGCGATCCTCGGCGCCGCCCGAGCGCTCCGCCAGCTCGACGGCCTTTTTGAGCTGCACCTCGGCCGGCCTGTACTGCCCGAGCGATAGATAGGCCCCGCCGATCGTCTCGCGCACCTGGGCCTCGACGTCGGGCTGGCCGTCGAGCCAGCCGGCGAGGGTCGCCGCCGCGTCGTCGATCATCTGGCGGACGCTGGGATCGCGGCCGAGCGAGACCAGCTCATGATCCGCCCGCCCGAACAGCCGGCGAGTGAGGAACGTCACGACGGCCTCGGACCGCGCCCGCTCGCGCTCGGCCTCGCGCCACTTCCACGTGACGCCCGCCAGGCCGCCGATCAGCGAGGCCAGCGCCAGCACCGCCGCGGCGGCCACCAGCCTGTTCCGCCGGCACCACATCAGGACCCGCACAACCGGCCCCACCGGCCGTGCCACGATCGGCTCGCCGCGGAGCCAGCGCTCCAGGTCATCGGCCAGCGCCTGGGCACTCGGATACCGCCGAGCTGGTTCCTTCTCCAGGCACTTGCGGCAGATGACTTCCAGGTCGCGCGGCACCCTCGGGTTCAGCCGCGACGGCGGCTCCGGGTACTGCGTCCGCACCAGGTCGAGCGTCTCGACCAGCGTCGTGCCCGTGAACGGCGCCCGCCCGGCGAGCATCGCATACAGGATCGTCCCCAGCCCGTAAACATCCGTCGCGGTCGACACCGCGCCCAGGCTGCGCGTGGTTTGCTCCGGCGCCATGTACGACGGGGTGCCGACCAGCGCGTCCGACTGCGTCAGCCCGGCATCGCCATCGATCCGCTTCGCCAGGCCGAAGTCGGTGACGTGCGGATCGCCCGCCTCGTCGATCAGGATATTGGCCGGCTTCAGGTCGCGGTGGAGGATCCCGCGCTGATGTGCGTGGTGGATCGCCCCGGCGACGATCGCCACCAGCCGGGCCGAGGCACGCGGATCCTCGGCGTACTCCGCGAGTTTCCGATCCAGGCTGCTGCCGCCGATCCGCTTCATGCTGAAGAAATGCCGGCCGCGGTGGCTACCCACCTCGTGGATCGGCACGATGTGCGGATGGTCGAGCTGGGCGACCGCCTCGGCCTCGTTGCGGAACCGGACGACCTCCGAATCGCTGGCGAAGCTCCCGGACCGCACCAGCTTGATCGCCACCAGGCGATCGAGCGAGGTCTGCCGCGCCTCGTACACGACGCCCATCCCGCCGCGGCCCAGCAGGCGAATCACCTCGTAGCCGGCCGAGCGCAGATCGTCGCATCCAGGATCCTCCGATTCGCCTTTCCGGTCTTCCGCGGTCGGATCGAACCGCCGCGTCTCGCCGTCGGGGTCGACGGACCCGTCCGGGGCCGACACGACCGTCAGCGATCGGAACACCGAGTCGACGACGTCGACGTGTTCCGGGAACCGCTCGCGGTAGAACTCCGCGTCGGCGCGCTCACCCCGACCGCGCCGGTACTCGCGATCCAGCACCAGCAGCTCGCGGAGCAACCGCGCCCGGACGTCCGCTGATGCCCCGGCCAGGTACTCGACCAGGTCGGGCGCCCGCCCCGCGCGGCAATCGTCCTCGAAGCGATCGCAGGCTGCGTCAACCTGCATCAGCCCCGTCACCGAGACAACCGGCTCGCCCAGCGTCGGTCGGTCTGGTCCTCGAGGCTCCATCGCTCTTCGCTCCCACGGTGCCCGTCTTGAAATCGCCTGGCCACCAGTCACTTGCCACTTGCCGCTACTCCCCCTGATCCCGGCTCCAGATCGCGCGGATGAGCTGGAGTTTGCGATCCACGGTCTTGGTCGAGACGTTCAGCTCGGTGGCGATCTCGGCGCTCGAAAAACCTTCGAGCCGGCGCTGGGCGATTTGCCGCAGGGTGCAGTCATCAAGCCGCTCGAGGAACCGGGCGTAATCCTCGGCGAAGGTGGCGACCTCCGCGGGGCTGGGCTCGCGGCTCAGGACCTCGACCACGACGTCGTTCCCGGATTCCTCACCGCCCATGAGCGCCGACTCGCCCTGCACCCGACCACCGCCGCGCTTCTGCCGCGACTGGTGGCGCATGGTTTCCAGGGCCTTGCGCACGGTGATCGTCGCCAGCAGCCGCCACAGGTCATCGCGATCGTCGAGCTGCGGAAATTGCCCGCGGCCGGCGCGGTCGCAAAAGTCCCGGAAGGCGCTGAGCGCCACATCCTCCTCATCGAACGACCGCCGCGCGTTCGGCGGCAGCTTCGCCCCGGCCAGCCGGACCAATCGGCCGAAATACCGCTCCCACAGCCGGGCGATATCGTCACCGTCCCCCGCCTTGACCCCGTCGATCCAGACCGTCACCGAGTTCTCGTGCGACACGTCATCAATCTCCCACGGGCCTGGCGCGGCGGAGCCGCAACCCTCGATGCTGCCACCGGATTTCACGCGGCGATGGACGGAAGCAGAAGAGCTTCACTCGGAGACGCAGAGACGCAGAGAGGGCAGAGACGCAGAGAAAACTGGAGTCCGTCCCCGTCGCATTCGTCGAACGCAAGGTCCCACGGCTGGCTCGACCCGAAGGTTCGAATGCGTCTCACCTTATCCCTATTCGCTCTCTGCCCTTCCCCCCTCTTGCATCACTGCGTGAAGCCTCGACTCCATCTTCTCTTCGACTCGGCGTGAAACCCGGATTCCGAACCCTCCGGTCTTCTCCGCGTCTCTGCCCTCTCGGCGTCTCTGCGTGAAACTCCGAGACTGTCCGCTCCTACCCGACTCACCCCCCAGAAGATCCATTGCCGCCGGCGCCTCGAGCGGACGGGATCGGCCTGGCCGATTGCCCCGGACCGCCCGTGTGGCGTCTTTCTGTCCGGTCCCTGGCCGATCGGCAATGACCTTGACGGAGGTGATGTCATGAGTCCTTCCCGTCGCGGATTCACGTTGATCGAGCTTCTGGTGGCGATCGCGATCATCGCCGTGCTGATCGGCCTGTTGCTGCCGGCCGTGCAGGCGGCGCGCGAGGCCGCCCGGCGCATGCAATGCAGCAACAACATGAAGCAGATCGGCCTGGCGATGCACCAGTATCATACGACTTATGACGCGTTTCCGCCCTGTGGAAGTGTGGACATCAACGGGAACTCGACCGGCAGCGGCCGGGTGCCGCAGACGGCCTCGATCCACCTGCGGCTGACGAATTACCTGGAGCAGCGGGCGGTTTACGACGCCTACAACTTCCTGATCGGCGACGTTTTCAACGGCGCCGCGGTCCCGGCGAACACGACGGTGATGTCCACGCCGATCCCGGGCTATCTCTGCCCATCCGACGCGAACCCTGGCAGCACCCAGAACCTGGCCGGGGGGTATTCGGCCCCGGTCACGACGGTGAACTACGCCGTCAACGGCGGGGTCAATCGCTGGAACACCGCCGGGCGCAAGACGGGCACCGCGTGGTGGCTGGGCGGCAATCCGTATTTCGGCAGCGTCGTGCGGATGGCGACGATCACGGATGGCACCAGCAACACCGCGGGCTTCGGCGAGTGGGTCAAGGGGACCTCGGGCCAGAACACGCCTGGCCCGAACCTGGTCTACTCCATCGCGTCGTATTCCAACGGCGGAGCGGCCAACGACCAGGCCGCCTGCCGGGCGGCCAGCGCGCCGCTCTGGGACTTCAAGGGCGAGTACTGGACCTTGCAGGACACCGGGCGGGGCGGACCATATTATCACGTGATGACACCCAATCAGCCGTCGTGCGCGGTGAGCGCGGCGTTTGGCAACGTGGATTCGTTCATCGCGGCCAGTTCGATGCACCCCGGCGGCGTGAATGTCTTGTTGCTGGACGGCTCGATCCGCTTCGTGAAGTCGAGCGTGGCGCTCTCGGCGTGGAGCGCGCTGGGCACCCGAGCCGGCGGCGAGGTGATCGGGGCGGATGCGTTCTGACAGTCTGTCTCGGCGGGGCGGCAAGATGATGTCGGGTGGGCATCGGCCACCGGTCAGCCTCTGCGGGGCGGTTGGATAGCGGGGGTGGGCATCGCTCACCGGTCGAGGCCTCGAGCTGGTGGGCAATGCCCACCCTACAAGACAGCCGCGGGCCGTCTTGCCCGACTCCGTTCCGGCCGAAGCGGGGCGGCGCGGGCGGGTTCAGACCCGCGTCGGGCACGAACGCCCGACGGACGCGGACAGATTTGAAGTAGGTCAGGCTTTCCAGCCTGACACGGGATGGGACGGGACGGGACGGCCGGGCGGGTCGGCGTCAGGCTAAAAGCCTGACCGACTTCGGGCCGGGCGGGCGGGTCGGATCGGCGTAGGTCAGGCTTTCCAGCCTGACACGGGACGGTCCGTCCGGGCGGATCGGGACGGCGTAGGTCAGGCTTTCCAGCCTGACACGGGACGGTCCGTCGGTCTGGGCGGATCGGGACGGCGTAGGTCAGGCTTTCCAGCCTGACACGGGACGGTCCGTCCGGGCGGATCGGTGTCAGGCTGAAAGCCTGACCTACTTCGGCGGATCGGGCGGGTTCGGGCCCGCGTTGGGCAGGACTGCCCGACCGACTTCCCGGCGGACAACCTTGACCCTCCCCGACCCGCCGGTTATCGTCGGCCTTGACATCTGTCATTGATAAGGCACGCCGCATCGTTCGGAAGGTGGACGGACACCATGGTAGCCGCGACGATCTTGCTGGCGATGATGGCCATGGCCATGGCCCAAGCCCAGGCACCGGTGTCGGCTGATCCGAAGCCGATCCCGGTCGCCGGGGTGGTCGTGGATGCGTCGGATCGGCCGGTCGCGGGGGCCGAGGTCTGGCTGGCCCTGGCGCAATCGCTCGACGAGGGGCGCCGGGCCGGGATGGAGCTCTGGTATCGGTATTCGACCACGCTCGATGAGGGCGCGCCGACGATCCTGGTCCACGGGCGCAGCGGCGAAGACGGGCGGTTCACGCTGGAAGTGCCGGCCGAGGTCGTCGCGATGCGGTCGCCGCCGCCGATGGCGGTCTGGGCCATCGCCGGCGAGGGAACCTCCCGGCGCGTGGGGTTCCGGCGGATCGCTCGCGTTGTGCTGGCGGATGACCCGCCGGCGCGGGTCGGGCTCGGTGAGACGACGGGCGCCGCGTTCGTGGTCCGCACGGCCGACGGCCAGCCGGTGGCCGGGGCGCGCGTCACGCCCGGTCGCGCCGGCGATGTCGCGATCCCCGAGCCGGTGGCGAAGGCGCTGGCGGCGACCGCGGATGCGAACGGACAGGTCGCGATCGTGGGCTGGAACGCGGGCGCGCCGGGCGAGATGCGCGTCGAGGCGCCGGGATGGGGCGTGCAGATTGTGCGGGTGCCTGGGCGCGAGGCTCATGCGAAGGGTGAAGTCGCCAGCTTGACCCTCGCGCCGGTCGGT
>JAKAUH010000998.1 GCA_021818605.1 Planctomycetota bacterium | reverse complement strand
GCTTCGAGCGGGTGTGAGGAGGTGTACAATAGGGGGAGTGCCTTGTGATCCCGATACGGCGACCCGAGGGAAAACGCCATGGCCGTCGTCACGATCGAGCTACCCGTGGAGACCTTCGCAGGCCTCGGCGAGACGCCCGAGGTGTTCGCCCGGGAGATGCGCCTGGCCGCGGCCATCTTCTGGTACGCGCAGGGGCAGATCTCGCAGGGCAAAGGGGCCGAGATCGCGGGCCTGAAGCGGCGCGAGTTCATCGAGGCGCTGGGCCGCGCCAGGGTCGACGCGATCCAGATCACCGAGGACGAATTGAAGGGGGAAGTCGAGCGTGATCTCCAGGCGCGTCGTGAACGCCTCGCCGCTGAACTTCCTGACTCACGTCGGGCTCCTTGAGGCCCTCGACGAGCCCGGGGCGCCGGTCGTGGTCCCCGACCGCGTGATCGACGAGATCGGCGCAGGCGGGGCATCCGACCCCGCCGTCATCGCCCTCGGCGCGGCGCCCTGGATCCGGGTGGTGCCGACCCCGCCGATCCCGAAAGAGGTCTCGGACTGGGGCCTCGATCCCGGCGAATCCGCCGTCCTGGCCGTCGCGCTCGAGTCGCCCGGCTCGCAGGCCATCCTGGACGATCTCGACGCTCGCCATTGCGCGGCCTCGCTGGGCGTGCCGACCCAGGGCACGCTGGGCCTCCTGGTGGTTGCCAAGCAGCTCGGGCTGATCGCGGAGGTCCGCCCCCTCGTCGATCGATTGAGACCGGCCGGGTTCTACATGTCGCAGAAGCTGGCCGACCGGGTCCTCAGGGCCGCCGGTGAGTAGATTTCGTCGGGCCTCCGGCCGCGAATCGGTCGGGCCAGTGTCGCAGGAGTCGGTTCCATGAAGCTGAAGCCCTGGTATCACATCCTGCCCCCCCGCGAGGACCTCCGCGAGCGCAGGCCGCTGGACGCGTCCGAGTTCGCCGTCCACCTGGACCACGTCCGCGAGAAGCGCGCCCCCAGGGACTACCAGGAGCCGGCCCGGTTCTTCGATCGGACCTACCTGACCCGGAACCTCCGCGAGCTCGCCGCGCAGGCCGTCCGGCGGCTCTCGGGCATCGCGGTCGAGACCAGCGCCGTCTTCAACATGGCCACCCAGTTCGGCGGCGGCAAGACGCACGCGCTGACCCTGCTGTACCACCTGGCCAGGCACGGGCCCGAGGCCCAGGGCTGGCAGGGCGTCGGGGCGATCCTCGACCTCGCCCAGGTCAAGGCGGCGCCCCACGCCGACACAGCCGTCTTCGTCGGCACCGAGTTCGACTCGATCACGGGGCGAGGAGGCAAGGACGGGGAACCGCTCCGCAAGACTCCCTGGGGCGAGATGGCCTGGCAACTGGGGCGGGAGAAATCGTTCGCCGCCGTCGCCGAACACGACGCCCAGGGGATCGCCCCCGCCGGGGACGTGATCCGGGCCATGCTGCCCGACGGACCCGCGCTGATCCTCATGGACGAGCTGCTCAACTACATCAGCCGCAACCGCAAGTCCGGGCTTTCGGGGCAGTTCTACAACTTCCTCCACAACCTCTCCGAGGAGGTCCGCAGCCGCAACAACGCCGTGCTCTGCGTCTCGATCCCGGCCTCGGAGCTGGAGATGACCCCGGAGGACCAGCGGGATTACGAGTCGATCAAGAAGCTGCTGGACCGCCTGGGCAAGGCGGTCATCATGTCGGCCGAGACCGACCACGCCGAGATCATCCGCCGCCGCCTCTTCGACTGGTCCGGGCTGCCCGAGGAGGCAAAGAAGACCGCGGCCGCCTACGCCGACTGGGTCCAGGACCACAAGGCGATGATCGGCGACTTCGACACCGACTCGGCGCGGGAGCGGTTCCTGGCGACGTACCCCTTCCACCCGGCGCTCCTGTCGGTCTTCGAGCGGAAGTGGCAGGGCCTGCCCCGGTTCCAGAAGACGCGGGGCATTCTCCGGTTGCTGGCCCTCTGGGTCTCGCACGCCTACGACCAGGGGTACAAGGGACTCCATCGCGACCCGCTCATCGGCCTGGGCACCGCCCCGCTCGACGACCCGTACTTCCGGGCCGCGCTCTTCGAGCAGCTCGGCAACAACGACCTGGAGGGGCCGGTCACCACCGACATCGCGGGCAAGAAAGAGGCGCATGCCGTCCGGCTCGATCGCGAGGCCGAGGACGTCCTCAAGAAGGCCCGGCTGCACCAGAAGGTCGCCACGACGATTCTCTTCGAGTCCAACGGCGGCCAGACCAGGGCCGAGGCGACGGTGCCCGAGATCCGCCTGGCGGTCGCCGAGCCCGAGCTGGACATCGCCAACGTCGAGTCGGGGCTGGAGGCGCTGACGGAGAGTTGCTACTACCTGACCGCCGACCGGAACCGGTACCGGTTCAGCCTCAGCCCCAACCTCAACAAACTGCTGACCGACCGCCGGGCGGGCGTCAAGGCCACCGACATCGAGGAGCGGGTCAAGCAGGTCGTCCAGGAGGTGTTCAAGGTCGGGCCGTCGGTGCCCGAGCGGTGTTACTTCCCAGAGAAGTCGGGCCAGGTGCCCGATCGCCCGGCGCTGAGCCTGGTGGTCGTCTCGCCCGACCAGGCCCAGGGCGAGCCGGCGACCCGGAAGCTGCTGGAGCAGATCGTCCGCGATCACGGGCAGTCGGGCCGGTCGTTCAAGAGCGCCCTGATCTTCGCCGTCCCCGAGGCCAGCGGCGCGCTCAAGGACGAGGCCCGAAAGCTGCTGGCCTGGGAGGACATCGCCGACGATGACGAGACGCTCAGGCGGCTGGAGGAGGGTCAGCGGCGGCAGCTCGACACGAGCGTGAAAAAGGCGGCCCGGGACCTCAAGGAGGCGGTCTGGCGAACGTACAAGCACGTCCTGCTGCTGGGGCGGGACAACGCGCTCCAGGAGATCGACCTGGGCCTGGTGAACTCCAGCGCGGCGGGGTCGCTGGTGGAGTTGATCCTGAACCGGCTGCGGGAGCGGGACGAGGTCACCGAGACGGTCGGTGCCAGCAAGCTGATCAAGGCCTGGCCGCCCGCGATCAAGGAGTGGACGACCAGGGCGGTGCGAGACGCCTTCTTCGCCTCGCCGGCGCTGCCCCGGCTGCTGAAGCCGGACGCGATCCGGCGGACGATCGCCGACGGGGTCAATCAAAAGCTCCTGGCCTACGCGGGTAGGCCCGAGGGGGGCCGGTACGCCCCGTTGATCTTCGAGCCGGACACCGGATTGGACGAGGCCGATGTCGAGATTTCGGAGGATTTCGTCCTGCTGAAGGCCGAGGACGCCCGACTGCTGAAGGAACCGGCCCGTCTCACCCGCCTGGAGGTCCGGCCTTCCGTCATCACGCTCCGCACGGATGGATCCGCCGCGTTCACCGCGATCGGCTACGACCAGCACGGGCGCGAGATGGCGGTCCCCGAGGTCTCGTGGTCGTCCAGCGGAGGCCAGATCGACCAGGAGGGCCAGTTTGCCGCGGACGAGTCGGGTGACTATCAGGTCCGGGCCAGGTCAGGTTCGGTCGAAGGGGTGGCCCAGGTCCGGGTCGCCGAGGAGACTGGCGGTGGGGGCGGGGGCGGTGGCGTCGAGAAGAAGCAGGTCATCACGGGGTTCGGCTGGAAGGGCGCCGTGCCGCCCCAGAAGTGGATGAACTTTTATACGAAGGTGCTCTCCTCGCTGGCGTCGAAGCCGGGCCTGAAGCTGGAGGTCCGCTTCGATTACGCCGCCGGAGAGCCCGTGGACGAGGCCAGGATCGAGGCAATCCGCGCAGCGCTCCGAGAGCTTGGGCTCTCTGAGGATGTCGAGGTTCGCGAGCAGGCGCAGTAGGCCAGACCAACAAACGGATCTTCTGTCATCCACGGTTGCAGGGGGCGTCGCTTCGAGCCGCAGTCTGGCTCGAAACCAGAATAGATTGCAACGAGGCATGAGACCCAGAAAGGGGTCAGGACCCGAATTGACGCAGACCCGGAAAGGGGTCAGACCCGGAAAGGGGTCAGGACCCGAATTGACGCATGTAAGACAACCCTGTCCGATGACGAGTCGGATCGGTCCGGTCCGAGGCTCCCCGGCGGCGTCGGGCCGGGGTCCGGGGTCGGTTCCGGGGCGGCCGGCGTCAGGCTATACGAGAGCCTGACCTACTTCGGGGCCGGGCCGTCGACGGGCGAGGCCCGGTCCGGTGTCGGTTCCGGGGCGGGCGGCGTCAGGCTGAGAGCCTGACCTACTTCGCGGTCGGGCCGCCGGGTTGGCGCGGGGCCGGGCCGCATCCTTCCGCATCGGTCGGCGTGGGCTCAGGCGGCCGGCGGCGGATTGGGGCGGTTTCCCGCGAGCGGCGGGTCGGCGGCGGATCGGGTCGGTTTTCCATGGGGCGGTGGCCCGCCAGCCGTTCGGACCGGTTTAGACGGGACAGGCCGGTCGCGGCGAGCCGGCGGCGGTCAGGCCCGACCGGACCGACACCGGGTGGCGGATCGTCGCCGTTGCCGTAAATGCGACGGGCATTCCGATGACGAGATTGCCCATTCTGACCAGATCACGGCGAGAATTAGGAATGTCCCTGTTGTTCCCCCTGTTGTTCCCCCCGTTGCCGTAAATGCGACGGGCATTCCGATGACGAGATTGCCCATTCTGACCAGATCACGGCGAGAATTAGGAATGTCCCTGTTGTTCCCCTCTGTTGTTCCCCTGTTGTTCCCCCCAGCGCATTGTCGCGCCCCGGATCGTCGACGAACAGCGCCGGGTCGCCGGTCGAGCCGTTGACCAGCCGCAGCTCGCGGAACGCCCTCGGGCCGGGCACGGGCACGGGCATGATTCACCACCATGGCAACGACGCGGCCGGCGGGGCCTCGGCGCTCCTCGCCGCCCGGCGCCGCATCGCCCACCGCCATGTCAATCAGACCGCACGCCCGATCGCCGGTCAACCCGCGGCGGGGCGGCGCGCGGCCGGCTCCGATGGTACAATCGAAGGGCCGCCGCGCCGAGGAGGAGCGAGTCGCCAGGACCGCTGGGAACGCGGCTCGCGGGGCGTCGATTTCGGGAGAAGAGCCCAGCATGCCGGTCGAACATTTCGATGTCCTCATCGTCGGCGCAGGCATTTCGGGGATCGCCGCCGCGTACTACCTCGAGGATCGCTTTCCATCCCGGCGGTACGCGATCCTGGAAGGACGCGCCGACCTGGGCGGGACCTGGGGCCTGTTCCGCTATCCCGGAGTCCGATCCGACTCGGATATGTTCACGCTGGGCTACTCGTTCCGGCCCTGGAAGGGGACCCGGGCGATCGCCGAGGGATCGGACATCCTGGACTACCTGCGGGAGACCGCCCGGGAGTTCGGCATCGACCGCCATATTCGGTTCGGGCAGCGGGTGCGATCGGCGTCGTGGTCGTCGGAGGAGTCGCGGTGGACCCTCGAGGTCGAGGCCGGCGAGGGCCGGGAGCCGGTCCAATATACCTGTGATTTTCTGTTCTCGTGCAGCGGTTATTACAGCTATGAGCAGGGCTACCTGCCGGATTTCGCCGGCCGCGACGAGTTCCGGGGTCCGGTGGTCCACCCGCAGCACTGGCCGGCGGACCTGGATTACCGCGGCCGTCGCGTCGTGGTGATCGGCAGCGGCGCCACGGCGGTGACGCTGGTCCCCGCGCTGGCCGAGGCCGCGGGGCACGTCACGATGCTCCAGCGATCGCCGTCGTACATCCTCTCGATTCCGGCGGACGACGGCCTCGCGCGGAAGATTCGCCGATACCTGCCGGCGCGGGCGGCGCACCGGCTCATCCGCTGGAAGAATGTGCTTCTGTCGCAGTTCCTTTATCGGCTCTGCCGTCGCCGGCCCGAGCGGGCGAAGGCGCTGTTACGCCGAGGCCTGGCCCGGCAACTGCCGCCGGACGTCGACGTCGATACGCACTTCACGCCGCGGTACGAGCCGTGGGACCAGCGGCTGTGCTTCGTGCCCGACGGCGACCTGTTCCGCGCGCTGCGGGACGGGCGCGCCTCGGTGGTCACCGACGAGGTCGAGCGGTTCACCCGCGAGGGGATCCTGCTGAAGTCGGGCCGGGAGCTGCCGGCCGACGTCATCGTCACGGCGACCGGGCTCAATCTGCGGGCCTGGGGCGGGATGCGCGTCGATGTTGATGGCGCGGTCATCGAACCGGGCAAGTGCCTGATCTACAAGGGTCTGATGCTGAGCAACGTTCCGAACTGCATCGTCTTCGCCGGGTATGCGAATGCCTCGTGGACGTTGCGAGCGGAGCTGTCGGCGGAGTACGCCTGCCGGCTGCTGGGCTACATGGAACGCCGCCGATACGCGCGGTGCGTCCCGCGGTGCGATCCGGACGCGGTGGAGGCGCGTCCGGTGCTGCCGCTCACGTCCGGGTACATCCGGCGGGGGGCCGACACGTTCGTGAAGCAGGGGACGAAGTCGCCCTGGGTGTTGCGGCACAACTACCTGGTCGACCTGTGGCGTCTGCGCCTGTCGCGATTGAACGACGGCGTGATGGAGTTTGCCCGGGCCGGAGAGCCGGCCTCTGCCGGTGTGTCGTCGTTATCGGAGAGGTGACGGCGCACGGAAAAGGAAAGCGGGGACAGGCACCCGGCCCCGATCGATTCGGAGGCGGTTTTGGTGGTCCCGGCGGGCCGGGAGCCAGTCCCCCTTTTCCTTCGCTGTACCCCATGCAAAAGGCAAGCGCTCCAGGAGCCAGGTGAAGGGGAAAGCGACTCCCGCCTTCGTGGGCTTCCGGGACAGAATCCAACCTCCTTCGCTCGCCCGTGCGCCACGCAACGGCAACGCGCTCGAAGTCTGTCCCAGAAGGGCGGTTGGATCGTGTAGGGTGGGCATTGCCCACCGGTCGAGGCCGTAAATGGGTGGGCGATGCCCACCCGACAGGACGGCCTCGGAGCCTTCCGGGGCAGACTCTAACTCTGGGGCGCATCGACCTTCTTGCGGACCCAGAAGATGAAGTCCGACTTCGCCGGCTCGCCGCCGCAGACCCGGAGGAGCGAGGCGATCTGGCCGCGGTGATAGTGCGAGTGGCCATAGAGCTGCGTCAGGGTGTCGACAATCGGCTGGCTGTACCAGTCGCCCTCGCTGGTCTGGTAGACGAGCACGCGCTCGAGTTCGTTATCGGTGAGCCGGCCGAGGTAGTCGTCCCAGTCGCGCTCCATCGACTCGAAGGCGGCGTGCAGATCGGCGCGGGTGACATCCGTGGGAAAGATGGCGGCTGGTCGTTCGTGAGACGGCTCGATGCGATGCAGCCACATCCGTCGGGCCGCGACCAGGTGGCCCATGAGGTCCAGCGCGTGCTCGTAGGCCGGGCCGCGGTTCGCCTGGGGCACGGTGTCGAGCGAGGCGAGCACCTGGCGGTGGGCGTCCTTCTCGAAATCGAACCAGCGACGGTACTGCTCGATCAGGGTCGGGAGCACGGTCGGTTCTCCTCCAGGGCGGGTTTCGTCGGGGTCTGTTACCACCAGACATTCCATCGGTAGACAACATACAAGCAGACGATCACGCCGATGATGACCCACCAGGGTTTGCGCTGGCGGGGTGCGTCCTCCTTTGAGAGATATTGCTCGCAATAGGGGCAGCGCTCGGCGTCCTCGAGGATCTCGCGACGGCAGTGCGGGCAGGACACGGTCGGCTCGTCGTCCCAGTCATCGGACCAGTCGTCGTCCTCGGGGTCGTGGACCATGCCGGGGTCGTCGTCATCCCAGTCGCGCCATCGGGGCATCGCGGGTCTCCGTCGGATCAGGGCGTGCGCGGGCGAGAGGGAGTCGAAGCGACGATCGTTGGCCCGCGACGACGGCGCTCTGATGGTATCCTGGCGTGGGGATGTGTGCCAGGCCGTCTGCCGGTGCGAGCGAGGCCATCGGGTCGCGACCGACCCGCGACATCGGCGCTCGGCGCCCTGCGCGTCTTTTTTGACAGGGTCGTCCGCGATGATTAGAGTGACGGCTGACGGACGCCGGCCGGCGCGCGATCGGAGCGGCCGATCGGCGCGCGTCCTGCTCGGTCCGGCGTTGCCCCGTCGCGTTTCCAAGGCGTGCGGGGCTTTCCTATGCGCGGGGCACGGGTGAGTCGGCTGGGAATGGAGTGGATTGCGCGGACTGAGTTGAAGCGGTCGTGGATGAGGAGGGTGTCGTGATTCGCAGCATCCTGGTCGGTCTGGACACGCCCGGGCACGGCGAGGTTCTGAGCGAGCTGGCCATCCGCTGGGCCAGGCGGTTCGGCGCCGGCCTGGTGGGGCTGGCGATCGTGGACGAGCCGGGGATTCGCGCGATCGAGCCGCTCGGTCCTGTGGGCGGGACGCCGGGTGTGAATCCGGTGTATTACGTCGGGTACGACAATCGGATGGCCGAACAGGACGAGAAGGCTCATGCGCTGCTGGAGGACTTCTCGCGGCGGTGTGAGGCGGCGGGCGTGGAGCACCAGGCGATCGTCGGTGTCGGCGCGCCGGACGAGGTGATCGAGCGCGAGGCGTGTGCGACAGACATCGTACTGATGGCGTCGCGCACGCATTTTTACTTCACGGCGCAGGAGGACGAACCGGACGACGGTCTGCTGCGCCGGGTGCTACCCGACACGCCGCGGCCGATGGTCGTCGTGCCGGCGGGCGCGCCGCCGGAGGGGCCCATCGTGATCGCCTACGATGGAAGCCTCCAGGCCGAGCGGGCGCTCGCGGCCTTTGAGGCAAGCGGGCTGGCGGGAACTGGGCCGGTGCACGTGGTGAGCGTCGACGACCACGCCGACGAGGCGACCCGGCTGGCGACCCGTGCCCGGCATTTCCTCACCCTGCACCGGATCGAGGCCACGGCGCACGCGATCCCATCCCCCGAGCCCCCCGGCTCGGTGATCCTCGCCGAGGCCCGCCGCCTGGGCGCTGGGCTGCTCGTCATGGGCGCCTACGGCAAGCCGGTCCTTCGCGAGTTCTTCCTCGGCTCGGCCACCCAGAGCCTGCTGGAGCACTCGCGGATTGCGATGTTTCTGTATCATTAGTGGCTTGCTTTGAAGGGGCTGGTGGTCAGTGGCTAATGGCCAGTGAGCGGAGGCGGCCTCGGTTGGGTGCGGGCTTCCTGCTGGCCAGCGCTGGCGTGGGAGACCTGCGGTCAGGCTTCGCGACAGGGTCGGAGACCCGCGCCGAACAAAGTTCGGGCGCGTCCAGGACCTGGCGGAGGTGGCTCGGGTCGGAGCGGAGCATTTCACCTGCCACCTGCCACCTGCCACTTGCCACTTGCCACCTGCCACTTGCCACCTGCCACTGCCCACCAGCCGTTCCCCCCGATCAACTTCGCCGCATTCTTGCCACAGCGCGTGTCGCCATCGCCACGTCCCGCGGTTCCTCCTCGGGGTCCTCTACTGATGGGAGCTAGGGAATTGATAGGCTGAGGGAGAACCCGGCGTGAAGTCGCCCGAAACCTCCGCCCGCAGGCCCCGATCGCCCCGGCATCGGGGTCGAGGATTCCCGCGCGCCGAGGTGCCACCCGAAAGAGATTTCCCGCCCGGATTCCGGCGAAAGGCGTCACGGACGTGGATCGCCCGCGTATCGCCCTTCGCTCCGCGACCTTTTGGCCCCATCATGATCCGTTAATTTTGTATTGATGTTCTTAGGCACGGTTGACTGCGTGCCGCGACGCACGCCGGCTGGCTGAAAGGAAGCCTCGGCGCGATGAGGGTGCGCCCCGAGCCGGCGACCTTGCAACATCAATGAATCAATACCATGCACCAGGGAGAAACTTGAGATGCAGCG
>JAKAUH010000373.1 GCA_021818605.1 Planctomycetota bacterium | reverse complement strand
TCTCCGGTCTCCTGCTTCCGCGATGGGAATCTCACCGAGAACCGGAGAGTGAGGGCGAAGGGCAAAGGGCGAAGGGCAAAAGGTGAGAGACTGAAGCCAGGAGACCGGCATCCCGGCCCGTCGCCCCGAAGGGAGGGGGCAGCGCCGGATCAGCCCTGGGATCCGACCGGGGCATGAGCACCGAGCCCTGAACGGGCGACACAGGGGCAGCCCAGCGCCGTCTCTTGTCGCGCCCTTCCAGGGCCTGGCTTGTTCCTGGAGGTTCGTCGGTTCCCCCGGAGCGATGCCCCGGGCTGATCTCGCGCGTCCCTTCGGGGCGATTGGCGTTGATGTCGCGAGAAGTCTCGCAAAAAGCGAAGGCCACGTTCTGGGCTGGGGTCGGTCCCTGTCCCAGCGTCACTCGATCGGCGGGCCGGGCGGGTCGTCGAGCGTCGGCGACGGGGCAGGGGCCGGAGCGTGCGACTCGACCAGACGGTCGGTCGCGTCGAGGTCCAGGTCGCTGGCGCCCGCGCCGAGTCCGTTGCCATGGCCATGACCGTGGCCGTTCCCCTCGCCGTGCGATGTCGCGCCGTTGCCGTCGGACAGGACGGGCTCGGGCGACATCGAGGAAGCGGATTCTGGAGCGGGCGCAGGGGCCGGGACCGTCGCCCTGTTGCCCACGCCGGTGCTGGCGGGGACCTCGGGGACCGGCCGCGCGGCGAACTTCGCCTTGACCTGCTCGAGCCATTCCGCCTCGGGGAGGCCGTAGGGGCGGAACTTCTCGGTCCGGTTCTCTTCCTCACTGTAGTAAAGCGCCCGGTTCTCGCCCAGCTTGCTGGCCGCGGGCATGTCGATCAGCGTGCTCGAGTCGTTCGCGCTCATCTGGAAGAGGATGCGGTTCTCGAACTCCCGGATTCCCGAGCGGTCGAAGGTCCGGTTCATGTTGTTGACGCTGTCGCACCAGACGGTTGTGTGCAGCCCCACCGGGGGGCCGTCGCGGAGCACGGTCACGAACATCTTCGCCGGCGGATCGGCCTTCGGCTCGTCGTCGTACGACCGCGACGAGAAGCCGAAGTCGTCGTCGGCCTTGCGGAGGTCGCGGAACCGCTGGATGTCGTAGATGAAGACATAAACGACCGCCTGGTCCTCGCTCGCCGCGCTCTGGCGGCGGTTGAGCTCGTCGGTCAGCTCGGTGTAGGCGGCGCCCAGGTCGCGCCAGGTGACGTTCCGGACCTGGTGCGGCAGGACATCGGCGAGGCTGCCGAGCTTGCCGTGCAGCGCCCCGTCGACCGGGCTGCCGTCGAGCAGGTAGAACTTGCACGACCCCGGGCCGGCCGGCGGATGCTGGGCCGCGATGCTGATGATCGACATCATCATCATGGCGAGCGCCGCCTCATCGTTCTGGCCGACGATCAGGACGTTGCTGCCGCTCTGCGGGCGGAAGACCACGGCCGTCGGGTCCTTGATGGCGATCGCGTCGCCCAGCCAGGCCGAGTCGGCTCTGGGCGGCTCGGACCATTCGGTCGCCTCGAGCAGGCGATTCAACAGCGGGTTCCTGGCCACCTCGGCCGGCAGGTTGCCCTCGAAGACGATCGGCGGCGGCTTGTGGATGCCCCGCTCCTGGCACATCTCCTGAATCCTCTCCAGGTATTCCCCGCGCCGTTCGTCCGACAGCCAGACGACCTGGAAGAGGTTATTTCCCTCCATCATCCCGTTGGCGTCGTTATAGATTGCCTCGCCGGGACGGGTGAGCAGCCGGGCCGCAGTGTTGTCCTCGCTGAGGATCAGGTGGGCGTCGGCCTCGGAGCATTGAAGGGCGATGCGCACGGCCATCTGGCCCAGCGTGGCCCGGGGCAGCGAGTACGTCCCACCCAGGGTTTGCGAGCCGAGGAACACGTGCATGCCAAAAGCTCGACCCTGCCGTACCAGGCGGTCCATGAGCAGCGAGACCTCCTGCGCGATCTTGTCGTCCTCGACGAAGAACTCCTGGAACTCGTCGATGACCAGCAGGACGCGGGGCATCGGCGGACCGTCGGGCCGGGCCTCGCGGTAGCCGTTGAGGTCCTGGCAGCCCACCTGGCGGTAGATCTCGCCACGCTCCCTCAGCTCGACGTCCAGGCGCTGGAGCACGCTCAGGCCGAACTCGCGCTCGCTCTCGACCGCGATGACGCGGGCATGCGGGAGCTGCATCGCGGCGTACACCTTGAACTCGACGCCCTTCTTGAAGTCGATCAGGTAGAACTCCAGCTCGTTGGGATCGTAGCGCAGAGCACCGTTGGTGATCAGGGCGTGCAACAACGTGGATTTGCCGGAGCCCGTCTTGCCGGCGGTCAGCGCGTGCTGCGAGGTTCCCTTGCCGAGGATCAGGTGCTGGAGCTTGGTCGCGCCGGCGCGGCCGAGCGGGATGTCCACCGTTTTGGCCGAGCTGAACGTCCAGAACTGCTCCGGCTTGGGCGCGATGAACTCGAACGGCACCTCGACACGGTTGGCGTCGCGGGCCGCGGCGCCGACGCGGTGCAGCAGCTTCGAGAAGACCCCCGGATCCGGGGGCGCGTCGAGCGCGAGCGGGTACTTGCCCAGGTTGGGCTCGCGCCAGTTCAGCCGGTTGTCCTTCCAGATCAGGTTGACGCAGTTGTTCTCGATGTCCTTGAGCTGGAAGCCCGAGGGGAGCGCGAGCTTGGTGTCCATCATGATCAGGGCATACACGCCGCACCGCGCCCCGCTGTTGACGATGCTCACCAGCCGCTTCAGGGCGTTGTCGTTGAAGTTCGTCGGGAAGTTGGCCACGACGACCACGCGGAACGGCTCGGCGACCTCGCCGGCCATCGTGTTGTATTCCTCGATCGTCTCGAACTCGTTGCGCAGGTACTTCTGGATCACGTTCTCCATGTGCTCGGTCAGGTCGGTGAGGCGCTGCTCGATGTGCGTGGGCTCGGTCCAGATCCGGCTGGTGACCAGGAGCTCGTGGTAGTCGCCCAGGTGCATGAACGCGGCGAAGTTCTCGCCGAGTCCGACCGGGTCGACGATGGTGAACCGGACCTTCCCCGCCGGAACGGAGGTGAGGAACCGGAGCATCAGGGTCTGGAGCAGCGGGACGGCCTGGTCCTTGCCGGCGTCGGCGGCGCGGATCAAGACCGACGACAGGATGGGGAACGGGATCAGGGCCGGCAGGTTGAAGTGCATGGGCACCGACTTGAGCCGGGGGTCGACGGGTACGCCGTGCGGGTACTGCTTGAGGTCCACGGCGAAGCCGCCGAACCGCAATCCGGGCGGGACCTCCGCTGGCGGCTTCCAGCCGTCGAGATCG
Organism: Planctomycetota bacterium; assembly: GCA_021818605.1. Lineage (GTDB taxonomy): Bacteria > Planctomycetota > Planctomycetia > Isosphaerales > Isosphaeraceae > JAKAUH01. Next base: position 6,440 of record JAKAUH010000373.1, on the reverse strand, counting down.
GGCTGCGACCAGTCGAGGAACCGCCGTGCCGCCTCGTCGTTGACGCCGCGCAGGGCCTCGTCGATCCGGCCCATGCCGCCGGTCCAGTCCTCGATCAGCGCCTGCCAGGCGCGGGTGTACTCCGACTCGGTCGCCTGGCTGGTGGCCAGGTACGAGGCGTCCAGCTCCTTCTTGTCGGTGTCGTACTTTTCCTTGCGCGCGGTGATCTTCGCCGGATAGACGTCCTCGACCTGCTTCATCTGCTCGTCGCGGCGCTGGCGGACCTGTTCGATGAGGGGGGGATACTTGACGTCGGCGGCCTGGTGCGCTTCCTGCCGCCTTTGCTCGGCCTCGGCGACGACGCGGGCCATGGTCTCCTCGGCCTCGCGGACCTTGTTCGCGCGGCGGTCCTCGAACTCCTTCATCTTCCGCTCGAACTCGACCTTGACCCAATCCTTGTTCTTCTCGACCTCCTGCTCGGAGTCTTCGAGGAGCTTGCGAAGCGGGACAGCGTGCCGCTGGACCTGGGGTTTGGCGAGCGCGGAGAGCCCCAGCCAGGCGCCGACGGTACCGGCCACGGCCAGGACGCCGCCAGCCACGCCGCCGACCGTCCAGCCCATGCCGGCCTGCTGGGCCAGCACGAAGGCCAGCCCGCCGCCGAGGATCAGGAATGGCCAGATGAGCGTCGTGACCTGCGCCAGCCTGGGAAGCCTGAGCGCGTTCAGGGCGACGATCTCATCCTCGGCGCGGACCAGATTGGCGCGAAGCCGCGTCAGCGGATTGTCCTCGGGCGGCCCTTCGGGCTCGGCCTGGACCTCGTTGGCCTCGGCCTCGGTGGCCTCGGGGTCGTGCTGGTGAGCTGGGGCCGGGGCCGCGGCGGCCTCGGCCTCGGCGCGGGCCAGGATCGCGGCGGCCTCCTCGGGCGTGGCGACCGTCATCCGGCCAAACCGCCGGAGCAACACCTCCGCGGTCTCCTGGTTAACCTGCAGGTCCTGCATCGCGGCCGACCAGTTCGCCTCGGTGCCGCGCCGCCACTTGACCCCCTCTTCCTTCGTCCCCTCGAAGAACGCCAGCGCCTGCCAGCCGGCCTCGTCCTTGATCTTCCGGGCGCGCTTCTGCTCCTTTTTGAACTGATCGTCGGCCTGCTGCTTGACCTGCGCGTATTCGTCCTGCCGGGCCTTGGTGCCCCGCTGGAACAGCGAGGCGACCTCCTGACGCTTGCGGGCGTACTCGGCCTTGAGCGCCTCGTCGTCCAGCCGGAACTTTTCGGCGAGTTGCTGCGCGGCGGCCTGGTATTCCTTCTTCTCCCGCTCGCGGCGGCGGCTGAACCCCAGCTCGATCTCGGACTCGCGCTTGGCGCGGTCCTCGATCAGGGCCTCCAGGTCGTTCAGCGAGTTGGTCTCGATCTGGATCAGTGGCGAGTCGGGCATGATGGTTGTCCTGGTGGCAAGTGGCAAGAGACAGGTGGCAAGTGGACAGGGCAAGGAGCAGTCGGCAATTGGCCGGTGACCGGCGGCCTGTGGCAAGGGCCGTGAAGAACGCTCGTCCCTTCACCGGCCACCTGCCACTTGCCATTTGCCACTTGCCACTAATCTTCCTTGCACTGGGCCCGGAGCTTGGCCAGGATCTCGGAGAGCTTCTCCATGCCGATGATCGCGTGCTTGGCCGTCTGCTCCATCGGAATGATGTGAGTCCTCTCGAAATCGCGGGAGGCGGGATCGTTCCAGGTCTCCGTGGCGATGTCCCACTTCTCGCGCAGGTGCCTCAGGGCATGGGTGAGTCGACCGGACTGGGCGCTCATGGATCAGTTCCTCCCCGGCAGGACGGCCTCGCCGGCCGGTTCCGCCGCCGTGACATCGGATGTCGGTGATGTCTGGTCCCCCGCGCCGCCGCCGCCGGCCTCGGCTTCGGTCGCGCCGCCACCGGCCTCGGCCGTGCCGCTCCCCGTCTCCTGGGTCGCCGTCGCCGAGGACGTGGTGGCCGCGCCCGAGGTCGAGGTGCCCACGCCGTTATCGAGCCGGGGCGCCGACGGCGCCGTCGTCGCGACGTACGCCTCCAGGGCCAGGACCATCCGCTCCAGCACGCTCAGCGACCTCTCGAACCCGCCCGAGAGATGATCGCCCAGCGGCTGCGAGTGCGAGTGGTACTCGGCGATCGCGTGATGAAGCTGCGGGATCAGCTTCCGGATCAGCGCGACCTTATCCTCGGCGACCCGCAGCCGACGAGTCGCCTCGCGCAGGGCCTCCTTTTGCTCGCTGTCCGAGACCGTGTCGCTCCCCTGCTGGCTGATCTTGCGGCGGTGCAGGTCGGAACGCGCCTGCATCACCTCCTCGTTCCGCCGCTTGACCTGCATCTGCCAGTAGCCGAGCTGGTCGCGCTCGAGGAAGTCGCGCATCTTCCGCAGATCCATGTCGACGCCGCTCAAGGCATTCCGCGCATCCTCGGAAAACTCGATCATTGCGAGCTTGAAGTCCTTGAGCGTCTGAATCGACTGGACGTTGGCTGTTCGGCTCATTCGACTTGTCCTTTGTCCGTGGTCCGTGGTCCGTGGTTCGCTGTCGCGGATGTCGGGGCTGCGCCCTGGCTATCGGTGCTCGGAGAGAGCCGGCGAGGGCACGAGGGGCGGAAGCCCAACAACGGACCACGGACCACGGACCACGGGCAGATCACCGCTGCTGCAGGTACTCCTCGATCCGTTCGGCCTTGCGCATCAGGAAGGGGATGTGCTGGTTGGTCGAGTCGACGAACCGCTTGACAACCTGAAGGGTCTGCTCGAACTCCTCGACGAACTTGTCGTGCTCGCGGTCGCGCCACGACTGACCCAGTCCGGCGAGCTGCCCGTGCAGGGTGGTCAACTGGGTGATCATCTCGTTGTTGAACCGCTTGAGCTGCGCGGCGAAGCGCCGGAGTTCTTCCGGGTTGACGACGGCCTGAGCCATTTGGGGCCCCTTTCAATCGTGCCAGCCGATCCCGGCGGGATGGCCGGGACACCGTCGGACCGGCGGTCCGTGCAACCCGCTTGCTCGAGAACCCCCGGTGCGACCCCTGGGAATTGTCCAGTTCGATGGTATTCGCCCCGCGGCCGGCTGTAAAGCGTCGCCCGCGCGGCGCGGCCGGCGCCCGCGCAGCCGCAGGGCCGCGGCGCCCCGCGCCCGTCGAAGGCCCGACCGGCTGGCGGAGTCCCGCCGATCACACCGGGAATGGGGATTCAACCGGCCTTTGCGCCGCCTCTCGCGCATCCATGCGCAGACCACTGCCCGCCCGCGCCCGAGGGCCCGCGAAACAGGCGGTCGCGGCGTCGTGATCCGCGGCCGAAGCGCCTCTCCCTTTCCCCTTTTCTTCCGTCGGAGGTCCCCGGAAGCCCGCGACAGGCCGGCCAGACCGGCCGGGACATCGCCCCGACGATCCCTCCGCCGCCCCGATCGGCCTGTCGGCCGCTTCTCCGCCCGATCGATCTTGCCCGGATCCACCCGCCTTCGATGCCCTGGGACGCTCCCGCGCCACCCGAACCCCATCGTCCGATCGCGGCCTCAGACCGACAAAATTCAGACAAATTCCCACCAAGCTCCGCTCCATGGGATACACAGACACACCACCAGCAGCGTTTCGACAAGTTTCGACCAATCTTGGATTTACGACGAACCATTCCGACCACATCGGCCACGTCTTGCCGCCATTCGCTCAAATCATCCCATGACATGCCATGGGCGCCCGACGGGTCGCCACGCAGCAGGGCGTTGCTTTTTGTGAACGTGACATCCTGTTTCGAGCGTTTGAGGTGGCATTCGTTCGTCCGATTGATTACACCTTGTACGTGCGGTCTCGAACTTGCTCTGACCGTTCGACGACCTAACAGACCCGGATGCATGGAGAATTGTCCGGTCGCGAACGGCCGGGGGTCTACGTTCGTTTGCGTTTTCAATCGGAGAAGAAGGAGTCCTACAGTATGAAGAAGCACCGCGGACTTTTCCTGGCTTTTGGCCTGCTCGGCCTGCTCGGTCTGCTGCCCCAGACGGCCCACGCCGGCACGCTCACGATGGTGGTCAGTTGGTCTGGTGGCTCGCTCACCATCACCCCAACGAGCCCTGACGTGCAGGCGGGTGCCAGTAGCGACAGTTTCAACGTCACCACGACCGCGCTCAACGGGGACCTGAAGAAGGCCGGCGTCAACCTGTCGTTCACGAACCTGAGTGCCAACACCCAGGGCGCGGGGTCCACCTACTTCCCGACCAGCGGCACGGTGAACGAGAGCGGCACCGTGGCCTACGCCGCGAACGGCGGCACGCACAGTTCCGTGATGATCTCCACGTCCATCTCCGGCTTCTCGGCTCCCACCGGCACAGGCATCGTGAACAGCACCTCCTCGGCACTGTTCACCAACGCCAACGCTGGTGCCACCCAGATGTGGAGCACCTCGTACCAGGGTGCGACGGAGACCTCGCACACCTTCACCGCCAACGGCACTTCGCCGCAATCGCTGAACAGTCCGACGATCACCAACAACATCGGAGCCATCGCTTCGGGCTACTCGCTGGACAACTCGGCCACGATCAGCCTGACCAAGGGCACCGACGTCTTCGGCGTCTCGACCGTTATGTCCGCGGTCCCCGAGCCCACGAGCATCGTCCTGATGCTGACCAGCATGCCCCTGCCGCTCGTCGTCATGGGCCTGATCCGCCGCCGTCGCCGCGCGGTGGCCTGACGTCCTCGTCTCGTTCGTTCGGCCTCGTCTCTCTTCCGGGACCGCCCGGATCGGATCCGATGTCGCCCTGTGAGCGGAACAGGGCTACGGCCCGGCCCATGGCTTGAGGGTCGGGCCGACTCGCAGCCCCGTACCCGCAAGATCCGAGCGAACGAACCGCTGCCGATCCGAGGACGGACCACGTTCCGCCTCCTCGACCGGTTGGTCCCGGGCCACCCCTGCATCTTCCGAGAGAGTTTCGCATGGCACGAGCAAGGTCGTCACCGGCCTTGCTCGTGCCATGCTTCGCGCGCGAAACGCCCAGGGACCACGAGCGTCGAGTCGTTCAAACGCCGAGCGGTTGGGTTGCGCCCGGGCGGAGCACCTCAACCCGTTTCTCTCCCCGCGGCGCGAGGAGAAGGTGCTCGAAGGGCGGATGACGGGGCTTTCGTCCGTATCCGGTGCGCAGTCCAACCGTCCGGCGCTCGACCGGCGCACCTCACGCGCGGGGTGGCGTGCGGCGACTCTCTCTCCGACCCTTGTCGTTTGATTTCAAGTCCGCACGGACCGGCAGCCGGCTTCGCGGAACAAAAGCGGGCATCCCGCCAGTCCCCTCCAGGACCGCCGAGATGCCCGACTGCGTTTTTGCCACCACCGGCCTGTTCAGGTCGGGACAGGGTGGCCCCGTCGTTCGACCATGTACCACCCTGCGTTCCGTCGCTTCAACTTGACGACCTCAGAGCCGCATCACTCAGGGCGTCCAGTCCCACAGGTTGGCGCCCGGGGCGGTGAAGACCAGCGACGTCCCCAACGCCGCCAGGTTCCCCGGCACGTTCATGTTCCCCGTCGCCAGACTCGTGTCCTTCACCGTCCCACTCGACGTCCCGTCGCTCTGGTACACCTGGAATCCCGTCGCTCCCGTGTACGCCGTGAAGTACACCAGTCCTCCCGACACCGTCAGACCGTACGCGTCCGAGCCCGACGACCCGCCAATGTCCGATACCATCGACGTCCCCGAACCCGTCCCGTCCGACGACCACACCTGGTCGCCGTGCACATGGTCGTTCGCCGTGAACACCAGCCGGCTCCCGTCCACCACCATGTCCGAAATCATCAGGCCGTTGCCCGATGGATTCACGTCGGTCACCATCTGCGTCCCCGACGCCGTCCCGTTCGACGCCCACAACTGCTCCCCGTGAACACCGTCGCTCGCTCCGAAATACGCCTCCCCATTCATCACCACCAGGCTCGACGGCGACATCCCCCCATTCGACGCATTTCCGCTCGTCACCTCCTGCGTCCCCGACACCGTGCCGTTGGACACCCACAACTGATATCCCTGCGCCGCGCTGTAGCCCGCAAAGTACACCGAGCCCCCCGACGCCGTGATCTCCGCCGGCGACGCCCCGCCACCCGACGCATTGCTGCTCGTCAGTTGCACCGTCCCCGACGCCGTTCCATTCGTCGCCCACAACTGCTCCCCATCCGCGTTGCTGTACGCCGAGAAGTACAGGTGCGTGCCCGCCGCCGTCAACGCGCCCGGCCACGACCCGTTCGACCCGTTGATGTCCGCCACCATCTGCGTCCCCGACGCCGTTCCATCGCTGCTGAAGAGCTGGAAACCGTCGGCCGGCGAGTAGCCCTGGAAGTACACCTTGCCGTCAAAGGCCGTCAGGTCCGACGGATACAGCCCGCCATTGACCGAGGTGACCTGCTGGGTCCCCGCCGCGGTGCCGTTGGACTTCCAGAGCTGGAAGCCGTCGGCGCCATCGGCGGTGAA
>JAKAUH010001048.1 GCA_021818605.1 Planctomycetota bacterium | reverse complement strand
CTTCGGCGTCAACCACAAGTCGACCTCGGTCTCGAACCGGCTCGCCGGCGAGGTGGACATGAAACGGCCGTTCATTCAGGCGGGGTACACCTCGGACGAGACCTTGCCACGGATGGCCTCCAACGGCGAGTTCGCGGGGATCGTCGAATACATCCCCAACCGCTTGACCCGCCGGGCGATCTCCGTCGCCGCCGCACTGGCACAGGGCCGTTCGGTCAAGAGCCCCTCCCTCATGCCGATCGAGGTCCGCGAGTCCCCCCCGACCGCCGGCCAGCCGCGGTTGCAGTCGGAGCAGAACCGGCTCCGGGAGAAGAGCAAGGGGGAATTTTGAACGCGCCGCGCCCGTGGCAAACCCGAGGAGGAACAAGCCCCGGCCCTGGCCGGTCACAAGGCTGGGGTCGGGACGAAACATGATGGAACCGCCCCCGCATCCGATCGAGTTTGGCGACGACGCGACGCGCAACCTCGAGGCGATCTTGCCGCTGGCCCTGGCGGAGGACCTCGCCCAGGTCGGCGACATCACCTCGGCGGCGACGATCCCCAGCCAGGCGCGCGGCGCCGCCCGGCTGGTGGCGCGATCGCCGGGCGTGCTCGCCGGCCTGCCCGTGGCCACGCGCCTGGCCGTCGAGTTCGAGCTGCGCGACGGCTGGCAGCCGCTTTTGGCCGACGGCGACCGACTCGAGCCCGGCGCCGTCGTCGCGCGGCTCGCCGGGCCGATGCGCTCTCTCCTCGCCTTCGAGCGCACGGCGCTCAACTTCCTCCAGCGGCTCAGCGGAATCGCCACGCTCACCGCGCGGTTCGTGGCCGCGACGGCCGGCACCCGCGCCGCGATCTACGACACCAGGAAGACCACCCCCGGCTGGCGAGCACTCGAGAAGTACGCGGTGCGCTGCGGCGGCGGCCGGAACCACCGCTTCGGCCTTCATGACGCGGTGCTGATCAAGGACAACCACCTCGCGTGGCTGGCGACGGCGAGCGGCCCGGCCGGCGCGAATCCGATCGCCGCGGCGGTCGCGGCGGCGAGGGCGAATGTCCCGGCCGGCACCGTGGTCGAGGTCGAGGTCGACACGATCGAGCAGCTCGACGCCGCGCTTCGCTCAGGCCCCGACATCATCCTGGTCGACAACCTTGGGCCGGAGGGGATGGCCGAGGCGGTCCGCCGTCGCGACGCGGCCAACCCGGCGATCCAGCTCGAGGCCTCGGGCGGGATCACTCTGGCGACTGTCGGCGCGATCGCGGCGACCGGGGTGGACCGGATCAGCGTCGGGGCGCTCACCCACTCGGCGCCGTCGCTCGACCTGGCGATGGACTACGACCCCGAGCCGACGCCCGGCGCCGCCGGATGAGGGACGCGATGCCCGGCCCCGCACCCCGCCTCGCGCCGGCGCTGCCGGTGCTCAACATCGCCCTGCTGGACCGGCTCCGCGCGGCCGGCGGCGGCTTCGTGGCTCTGCAGGAGTTGGCGGGCGGCGCCGCAGCGGCCGAGCTCGAACTCGACCGGGTGCGCGCCGACCTCGAGGCACTCGCGGCCTTTGGCTTCGCGATCGAGCGGCATCCGTACCGGGGCGTGGCCTACGCCGGCCCGGCCGATCGGCTCTGCCCCGACCAGATCGAGCACGAGCTGAGGACGCGCCGGGTCGGGCGACGGATCGTGGTCTGGAGCCGGGTGTCGAGCACCAATGACCTGGCGGCGCAGGCCGCCGGCTCGCCCGAGGCCGACGGCCTGGTCGTCCTGGCCGAGGAGCAGACCGCCGGTCGCGGCCGCCTCGGCCGCGCCTGGACGGCCCCGCCCCGATCGTCGATCCTGATGTCGGTCCTGCTGATACCGGAGTCGGATCCGCACCCTGACGCCGACGGTCACGAGGGCCGCGGCTGGCTGACCGCGATGGCGAGCGTCGCGACTGCCGAGGTCGTGTCCGACCTCACCGGCCAGCGGGCCGACATCAAGTGGCCCAACGACGTCCGGATCAACGGCCGCAAGATCGCCGGCATCCTCGTCGAGCGCCCCGCGGTGATGCAACCCGATCCGGGATCGCCGCGGCCCGCCCTGGATCGCCGCGCCCGGCCCGCCGTCGTCGGGATCGGCCTGAATGTCAACGTCGTCCGCGACGACCTGCCGGCCGAGCTGCGCGATCGCGCGACCTCGATCCGGATCGAGACGGGCATCCCGGCCGATCGCTCCGAGACGGCCCGTGCCCTGATTTGTCGCCTCGATCACTGGTATGATGCCGTGCAGGCGGCGGGTGCGGGCGCGGGCGCGGGCGCGGGCGCGCTCAATGCCGCGTGGCGCGACCGCATCGAGGGGCTCGGCCGATTCGTGCGCGTGCTCACCCCGGACGGCCCGCGCACCGGGCGGTTCGTTGACCTTGACCTTCGCCGGGGCTTGACGCTGGAAATCGCCGACGCACCTGGACCGCACGCCGCCGACTCGCCGCACGTGAATATCCCACTCCCCGACATCCTGGCCGTCGAGGCGGCCAGCCCCACCTGAACCTGAACTGGAGAATCCCCGATGAGCCGCATCCCGGGTGACGCACAGTCTTCTCGCCGGCAGTTCCTCGCACAGGGCTCCTCGGGTCTCGCGGGCCTGGCACTCGCGGCCAGTCCGCTGGGGGCGTTTGCGCGCGGCGACGAACCCCGGAAGCTGCGGGTGGCCGCGGTCGTGACCGAGTTCACCTATCGCAGCCACGCGCACGTGATCATCGAGAACTTTCTCGAACCGTACCTGTTCAACGGCCGGCGGGTCGACCCGAGGACGGAGATCGTCGGGCTGTACGTCGACCAGTTCCCGCGCCGCGATATGGCTCGCGACGTGGCGCGGTCGTATGGGATTCGGATCTATCCGACGATCGCCGAGGCGCTGCGGGCCGGCGGCAATCGGCTGGCTGCCGACGCGGTCCTTTCGATCGGCGAGCACGGCAAGTATCCCACGAATGCCAGGGGGCAGGTCGAGTACCCGCGCAAGCGTTTCTTCGACGAGATCGTGGCCGAGTTCCGCCGCGGCGGCGCGACAGCCCCGGTCTTCAGCGACAAGCACCTGTCCTATCGGTCGGACTGGGCGCACGAGATGGTCGCCACGGCGCATCGGATGGGCTTCCTGCTGATGGCGGGGAGCTCGGTCCCGCTCGCGACTCGACGGCCGCCGCTGGAGCTGCCCCGCGACGCCCGGATCACCGAGGCCGTCTCGCTGCACGGCGGCAACCTCGAGGGCTACGACTTCCACGCGCTCGAGGTGATGCAGTCGATCGTCGAGGCGCGGGCCGGCGGCGAGACGGGGATCCGCAACGTCGAGTTCTTCGACGGCGACCGGCTCTGGCGCGCGGCCGACGAGGGGCGCTGGTCCCCTGCCCTGGCCGACGCCGCCCGCGCGACGGATCCCGACCCCGCCCATCCCGGCCCGCTGCGCGAGCTCGCGCGGTCCGGCGGCATGCGAAGGGACCTCCACGGCATCCTGGTCACCTACAGGGACGGGCTCCGCGGGATGATTCTGAACGCCGCGCGCGATGGCACGCACTGGCACTTCGCCTGCCGGCTCGATGGCGAGGCCGCACCCAGGGCCACGAGCTTTTACGTCGGCCCGTGGGAGAACCGCAACCTCTTCAAGGCCCTGTCGCACGCGATCCAGCAGGGCTTCCGGTCGAAGCGGCCCCCCTACCCGATCGAGCGAACGCTGCTGACGACCTGCGCCCTCGACGCGGCCATGGAGTCGCGGATCCAGGGCGGCAAGCCGGTCGCGACGAAGTACCTCGACGTCGCCTATACGCCGGTGGACTTCCACGACCTGCGCGAGATGGGCGACACCTGGAAGATCGTCACGCCCGACACGCCGCAGCCGAAGGGCATCGACACGACCGGCCGCGATCGTAGGCGTTAGGAGCGAGGAGGAACGGCACCGATGATGGGCACATTCTCACGACGACAGATGCTGATCGGCTCGGGCGCTGTGGGGAGTGCGCTTGCGGCCGGCGCGGCGGAGTCGGCCGGCGACGGGCCGTCGCGCCGGCTCAAGTTGGTCGTCACCGGCGGCCATCCGGGCGATCCCGAGTATGGCTGCGGCGGCACAATCGCGCGGTACACGGACCTCGGCCACGAGGTTGTGTTGCTCTACCTCAACAAGGGCGAGTGGCCGCCGCGCGCCGAGGGCGCCGGCCGGGTCGCCGAGGCGCGGGCGGCCTGTGAGATCCTCAAGGCCAGGCCGCTTTACGCGGGGCAGTTCAACAGCCAGGCGGTCGTGGACCCGGCGCACTCCGAGACCTTCCGCAAGATCCTCGAGGCCGAGCATCCCGACGCCGTGTTCACGCACTGGCCGATCGACAACCACGCCGATCACCGGGCGATCTCGATGCTGGTGTACGATGCCTGGCTCCGGATGAAACGGCGGTTCGCCCTGTATTACTACGAGGTCTCCAGCGGCGAGGACACGTTGCAGTTCGCGCCGACGCATTACGTGGACATCACGGCCGTCGAGCCGCGCAAGCGCCGGGCGTGCTACGCGCACGCCAGCCAGAGTCCCGACAGGTACTATTCGCTCCAGGACCAGGTCGCCCGGATGCGCGGGATCGAGAGCGGCCACCGGCTGGCCGAGGCGTTCATCCGCCACGTCCAGAGCCCTGACTTCGAGCTGCCGCTGGCGCCTCGACCGGAATAGCGCGCCGAGGAACGAGAGACGAGAAGCATGGGGCCGACGGGAGAACGCGGAATGATGAGCCACATGATCATCGCGGTCGGCGAGGTGCTCTGGGACCTGCTGCCGGCGGGCAAGCAGCTCGGCGGAGCGCCGGCGAACTTCGCCTACCACGCCCGTTCGCTGGGTGCCGACGCCCGCCTGATCTCGAGGATCGGCGGCGACCCGCTGGGCGTCGAGATTCTGGAGCGGTTCCGATCGCTGGACCTGCCGACCGACGCCGTCCAGGTGGACGCCGAGGCGCCGACCGGGACGGTGGACGTCTGGCTCGGGCCCGACGGCCAGCCGCGGTACGCGATCCGCGAGAGCGTGGCCTGGGACCGGATCGACGCCGATGCGATGGCCCTGGCGCTGGCCGATCGGGCCGCCGCCGTCTGCTTCGGCAGCCTGGCCCAGCGCGCCGAGCCATCCCGATGCGCGATCCGCGCGATCGTCGAGGCGGCTCCGCCCGGCGCGCTGAAGGTCTTCGACGTGAACCTCCGGCCGCCGTTCGTCGACCACGAGGTCATCGCCGGATCGCTCGAGCTGGCCGACGCGCTCAAGCTCAACGACCACGAGCTGCCCGAGCTGGCCGGGATGTTCGGACTGCCGACCGAGCCGCGACCGGCCATCGAGGGGCTGGCTGTTCGGTTTGGACTGGCGCTCGTCGCCCTGACCCGGGGCGCCGGCGGGAGCTTGCTGTGGGCCGGCGGCGAGTGGTCGGATCACTCCGGCCGACCGGCGGAGGTGGTCGACACAATCGGCGCCGGCGACGCGTTCACCGCGGCGCTGGTGACAGGACGGCTCGCCGGCCGTCCGCTGAAGGCGATCAACCGCCACGCGAACGAGGTCGCCGCGTTCGTCTGCTCGCAGCCCGGCGGCACGCCGGCGCTACCCGAACCGCTGCGGATTCCGGCGGCGGGATGAGCCGGGCGCGGCCATTGACCGGCGCGCGCCGGCCCGGCTAAAAGGGGATGGGCCGGTGCACAGATCGCCCCGGCCGACCCGCTCCAACCCTGAGGCTCTCGACCATGCGGCTGATCAAGTTCAGAGATCGCGAACCCGATTTCTCCATGCCGGCCGACCAATATCGCGTCGGCCTGCTGGAAGGAGACGAGGTGGTGCCGCTGGGCTCGGTCAGCTTCGGGCCAAACCCCCTCCTCGACATCCTGCATGCGGAGGACCCGGAGAAAGCGCTCCGCAGGTTTCGCCACGTCTCCCTCGCGCACTTGCCGCTTGCAAAGGTCGACATCCTGCCACCGCTGGACAACCAGGAGGTCTGGGGCGCGGGCGTGACCTACGAGCGCAGCAAGGTCGCGCGGCAGGAGGAATCCGAGAGCGCGGCGACGTTCTACGACCGGGTCTACACGGCGGATCGACCCGAGCTGTTCTTCAAGGCGACGCCGAACCGCGTGGCGGGCCCGGGGCAGCCGATCCGGGTGCGGCGCGACTCGCGGTGGTCGGTGCCCGAACCCGAGTTGGCGCTGGTGCTCAGCCCGTCGCTGAAGCTGGTGGGCTTCACGGTGGGCAACGATGTCAGCGCGCGCGACATCGAGGGGGAAAACCCGCTGTATCTGCCCCAGGCCAAGGTCTACGACGCCTCGTGCGCGCTGGGGCCTGCGATCACGCTGGCTTCGGCGATGCCGCCGCGGGCGTCGATCGGCATCCGGCTGGAGATCGAGCGAGGCGGGGCGACCGTGTACCGGGGCGAGACGAGCCTCGCGCGGATGGCCCGGACGCTCGAGGATCTGATCGACTGGCTCGGACGTGAGGATCGTTTCCCGAACGGGGTGATCCTGCTGACGGGGACCGGGATCGTGCCGCCGGACGACTTCTCCCTCGAGGCTGGCGATCAGGTCGCGATCGAGATCGACGGCATCGGAAGGCTCGTCAACCCGGTCGTTCGCGGTGCACCGGCCTGAGCCGGATCGAACGAGCCGGGAGGCCGAAGCCCGCAATGGACCCTGGCAAGGTGAAGACTGGCTCCGAGTTTTCGAAGCGCCTGTCCTCTTTTCGTCAGTCCTCACCTCGTCACAGGGCTTCCAGAGCCCGGCCGCTCGATCGCGAAGCGAAGGATTGGGCCGCAACCCACTGCCCTGCCCTGCACTGGCCGAAGGCGGCGGAAAAAGAATGCGGCCGCATCCTCCGCGAACGGAAGATGCGGCCGCGATTTGTCGAGGCCTCGGGCGCCGGAGTGGTGATCGCCGCGCTCGGCATCGTGGATATCGGGAATGCCCGGATCGGCATCCGTCGCCCGTAGCTGATCGGCGGGCCGGAGGAATTCCTTCGGCCCGGCCTGATCTGGGCTTACTTGGTCTTTTCGGCCGGCGGGGCCGGAGGCGTGGGGGCTGCTTCGGGCTTCTTGGTCTCAGGGGCCTTGCCCGCGGCGGGCGCAGGGTTCGTCGCCGGCGTGCTGGGCGAGGGCGTCGAGGCGCCCTCATCGTTGCAACCGGAAATCACGGCGAGCGAAACCAGCATCGCCGTGGCCATCGACAAGGCCTTCAATCCGAGCTTGATCTTCACGGGTGTTCTCCTTCTCGGAATCTTTCCATCCCGCAGACGGCGCGGAAGCGACGCGCTTCGTGCCGATCGCGATTCGGCTCGCCCTCGGCGCAATGACCGGAAGGACGGGGCCTTCAACGGCGACGGATTATAGTTGACGGCCCATGCTGGCCGCAACGGAGCACCACGGAATTCCCTCCCCTGGATTACGGGCTCGTCACGGGCCCGATGGCGGCTGGCCCCACCTCGAGAATGGCGAGAATGGCGATCGCGCGGGACATGCAGGTCGCAACACGGGGGACATTGCAACCAGAACAACCCACAGCGTCGGACTCTCGGGAAGCGATTTCGCCCCGGCACTCGCCATGGGGGTCAAGTGATTCCCAGGGCGGGTTCGATCTAGACACGGCCGGGCCCGAGGTCGCTGCCCTTCATGGGCGCGGGTGCGGTGGTACGAGCCGGTTCGTGCGCCGCGGCGACCCGTCGATCGGGTGGGGCGTCACGCCTCGGCTCTCACGACCAGTCGGAGGTCTCGTCGACGGAGTCGAGCATCTCGCGTTCCCACGTCCCCCCTGTTGAGTTGAAGCGAGGCGTTCCATGAAGCCCACCATCCACCCGGCTGCCGACACGACGACGGCCATCGCCGAGACGATCCGGAGCGTCTCCGCCCGGGCCCGCGAGGCAACGATCACTCGCGAGTCGCTCCTGCTCGAGGATCTGGCGCTCGACTCGCTCGACCTGGTCGCGGTGGTCGTCGAGCTCCAGGATCGGTTCGACGTCGAGATTGACCCCGATGAGATCACCGCCATTCGGACGGTCGGCGACCTGGCGGACAGCCTGGAGAGATACCTGCGCCGGGCGGCGTGAGCCGATGGACCGCGCCGCGGATGACCCGGACGAACGGGCCGTACACTCCGGCCCGGCTCGCCGCTACAATCAATGGAAGCACCGGGTCGGGGCGAGGTTCTCCGGGCGGCTGAATCATCGCATTGGCTCCATGAGTTTCGCGGATGTTGCTCTTCCTGTCGGTGATGCTGCTGGCGCTGCCGGGCTTTGCCCTCGCCGCGTCGCGGCGTGAGCCGGTTGTGGATTCTCTGCCCGAGATCCGCGGCCCGCTCCGGCTTTTGTACCGGGCGTTCCAGGTCTACTGCTCGGCGTGGCATCAGCTCCGCGCCGAGGATTATGCGCCGCTGCCGGAATCCGGCCCGGCGATCCTGATCTCGAACCACACCTGCGGCATCGACCACATGCTGCTCCAGGCGTCGAGCCGGCGGCTGCTGGGCTTCATGATCGCGCGGGAATACTTCGAGTCCCCGTGGCTGAAGGGGATCTGCTCGTACATCGGCTGCATCCCGGTGAATCGCGACGGCCGCGACGTCGCTGCGATCCGCGCCGCGCTGCGGGCGCTGGGCGAGGGCCGGGTGCTGCCGATCTTCCCCGAGGGGCGAATCGTGCCCGCGTCGGGACGGCGGCTGGGCGAGATGCGGCCGGGCTCCGCCTACCTCGCGATTCGCGCCGGGGTGCCGGTGGTCCCAGCATACATCGTCGGAACGCCCGAGACCGACGAGATCCTCCAATCCCTGGGGACGCCGTCGCGGGCGCGGGTCCTCTTCGGCGAACCGATCAACCTGTCGGATCTCACGCCGCACCAGGCCGGGAACAAGGCCGTGCAGGCCGAGGTCGGCGCGAGGTTCGAGCGGGCCTTCCTGATGCTCCAGGCTCGCGCGCTGGCCATGGCCAATGGAGACGATCACGTCGGGGGTTGACCCGTGATCGATCGTGGGATCGTCGAGGTGCTGGCGCGGTATCCGCGGCGGTCGCGGCCGCTCGACGAGCCCGAACCGCTGGGCGCCGCCGGGGGATTGAGCGGGGCGCGGTTCTGGCGATTTCGATCGGCGCAGGGCCTGCTGGTGCTCCGGGCCTGGCCGCCGCACGGGCCCGATCGCGGCCATCTGGAACAGGTCCACCGCTGGCTCGCGCAGGCCGGCGACCTGGGCTTCATCCCGGTGCCGGTCGCCGACCTCGCCGGGGCGACCCTTCAGGAGTTCCAGGGGCAGCTCTGGGAGCTCGCCCCCTGGATGCCCGGCGCATCGGAATCCGCACGGCCGCCGGCGATTGGCCGGGTGCGGTCGGCCTTCGCCGCGATGGGGGCATTGCATCAGCGCCTCGCGGCCCAGCGGCGTGAGGGCGTTTCTCCGGGACTGGCGCATCGGCTCGCGGAAGTCACGAGCCTGGCCCACGGCGGGCTTGACGGCCTCGAGCGAGCCATCCGCCGCGCGCCCGGGACGTCTTCGGACCCAACCCGGATGAACGCGGCACGCTGGCTGACTCTCGCCCGCGCCGTCGCCCCTCGGCTGTCTGAGCCGCTCCGTGAGGCCGCGAGTCGCGTGGTGCCGCTCCAGCCGTGCCTGCGCGACGCCAGGCCCGGGCACTTCCTGTTCGAGCGCGACCGCGTCACCGGCCTGGTGGATTTCGGCGCGATGGGCGTGGACTGCGTGGCCGGCGACCTGGCGCGGCTGGCCGGCGAGTGGCTCGATGAGGCCGCCGACCCGTCGGCGCGCGGCGAGGCGATGACGGCCTCAGCGCGCGTCA
>JAKAUH010000750.1 GCA_021818605.1 Planctomycetota bacterium | reverse complement strand
GCTGTCGAGCTTCACCCCGAGCATGAACACCTTCAGCCGGCTGGGCGACGAGACGAGGGGATAGAGCGAGGCCATGCGCTCGATCGGGAACACGGTCGCCCTCGTGCCGCGAAGCGAGTCCCCCTTCAGCCGCGGCAGCGCCGCCCGATGAGGGCAGGGCGATGCCGAGGCGAACCCGATCTTCGAAAGCGACAGCAAGACCCGCCGGCTCCCCGTTCGCACGACCAGCTCACCCCGATGCGCCGGCGGGTCGACCGGCAGTTCCGCGGCAACATCGCGACGGCCGCCGACCCTCACCGAATTCACCCGCTCAAGCGGGATCGACACCGCCCGGCCCGCGACCCGACCCAACAGTGGCCCCCGATTCAGCAGACGGCCTTCCAGGAAATGGCCGTCGATCATCGTGAGATCGACCGGGTATCCCATCGAGGCGCCGACACCGGCGCCGGCGTCGGCGCCGGCGCTCGACCGATCCCGCCGGATCGCCAGGCGGTCGATGTTTTCCAGGGGAATGATCATCACATACGTGGATCTGCGCAGGAAGACCAGCCGCTCGTTCACCGCGACTTCGCGCGGGGTCGACCTACCCCCGTGCGTCGGATCGTTGCAACCGCACCCGATCGCGCCCTGCCGCACCTGCACCCGCTCGCCCCGGGAGCCGATGACGGTCAGCTCCGGACCGTCCGACCCGGCCGACGATTGACCCGCCAGCCCGAGACACGCCGCCATCGCAAGTGCCATGAACATCGGAGACTCCATTCCCCTCGAGGCTCCATGCCTGGCCGTCTGGACCCGCCCTGACGCCTTCGCCTGCCGTCGCTGGGCCGGTGCTCGGCCACCCGCGGCGGCCACGGTAGCCAGAGTCGACCGGCACGTCAACGACGGCTCACCAGCCTTCGCCGCCCCACCGCCTCGCATCCCACCGGCCGGCACACGCCCCAGAACGTCCGGCCAATGAATGACATCGGAGACCGTTCATCCCGTAAACCGAATGCCATCATGGGAAAAATAGAGAATTTGGAAAAACTTGGGGAACCACTAGCGGCAAAACGACGTCTATAATAAGATATCGGTGCAGTCTTTGGCAAATCGGTCGAAGGTAAAAAAGCGAATCCGCCAGCGATGACGGAACATCCATGGCGGTAGGTGATCCCACGGGAACACGCGCATACGATAGCACGCATACTGGGAAGGTCGCTTGCTGGCGTAGTTCCCCTGGGCATCTCTGTGCTTGCCGGCAGACATTCATTACATCAAGCACATGAATGGTAGTTCGGCCGCCGGGCGGCCAGGGAGGAGAAGACAGAGAGGATGCAAAAGCGCGCGAACGAACCCAATCTTCACGTATCCTTCACATTCAGCAGCGAGGCGACGGACCCCGAAAGCGCGCGAACGAACCCAATCTTCATGGTTCATCCGTGCATCCAGAAGCAGCAGGGCCCCCGAAAAGCGCGCGAACGAACCCAATCTTCATGGTTCATCCGTGCATCCAGAAGCAGCAGGGCCCCCGAAAAGCGCGCGAACGAACCCAATCTTCACGATTTCTTCACGGATTCCGCAGGACCAGGACCTCCAAAAAGCGCGCGAACGAACCCAATCTTCGTGCCTCCTCCGTGCATCTGGAGGGCCCAGAACCCTGGAAATCGCGCGAACGAACCCAATCTTCACGGCTCCTTCACAAACCGCAGGGAGTTCGACCTCCCTGATTCTGGAGGTGCATGCATTTCGCTCGAGTGTCCTGGTCGGCCGCGATTGAGGGACCGTGAGACGCTCAACCCGACCCGTGATGGACGCATGGACGCAACAACGGCATCGCCCTGACGGCGACCGGCGACACCTCGTTGACGCTCCGGGGATTCTCTCGTACGATTGTCGTTGGACGCCGGGCGCCAGCGGCGGGCATCGGCTGGATCGGTCGGTCAGTCCGGAAGGAGCGGAGAGCCATGAGTGCATTTATGGCCTTGTCGCATCGGGACCGGGATCGGGACCGGCGGGGCGGGTTCACGCTGATCGAGCTGCTGGTGGTGATCGCGATCATTGGCGTGCTGGTCGCGCTGTTGCTGCCGGCGGTGCAGGCGGCGCGCGAGGCGGCGCGGCGGTCGCGGTGCGTGAACAATCTCAAGCAGCTCGGGCTGGCGGTGCAGGGGTACTGTGATGCCAACCGCGCCTTGCCGCCGGCGGCGGCGACGGGGCCCGAGTGGTCGAACAACTTCAGCATGAAGGCGCGGGTGTTGCCGTACCTCGAGCACGGTGCGCTGTTCGACGCGATGAACGTGAGCTTCTTCCAGCAGGCGCCGCCGAACGCCACAAGTCTGACAACGATGGTCGACGTGTTCCTCTGCCCGTCGGATGCGAACGTGCCGTGCGGGACCGATGACGTCGTCGGCGCGGGGACGCGGCAGATCGGGTACACGAGTTATCCCAACAACCTGGGCACCACGCCCACGAATCACGGCGGCCGGTACGACGGGCCGGCGTACTTCATGGGAGCCGGGAGCGTGCCCAGCGTGGCGGGCCTGGCACCGACGATCACACTGGCATCCGTCACGGATGGGACCTCCAGCACCGCGATCTGGAGCGAGATGATCCGCGGCAGGAACGGCACGACGGACCGGGGGCCGAACCAGGTGTACCGGATGGCCCTGCCGGTGCCGAAGAAAGACGTTGATGTCCCTCTCCTCTCCTATATCAATGCCTGCCAGGCCGCGACGGCCCTCGCCGGGTTCGACAACAAGGGGCAGATCTGGGGCACCGACTCCGCCGGACAGGGCGGCGGCTACTCGCACATCATGCCGCCGAATCGGAACGCCTGCGTGTTCCAGGGCCAGGCGTACCCGATCGAATGGAGCGCGGTGTGTGTCGGCGCCAGCTCGTTCCACCCCGGAGGCGTGAACGTCGGCTTCCTGGACGGCTCGGTGCGGTTCGTCAAGGACAGCGTCGCCCCGGGAACCTGGTGGGCGATCGCCACCCGAGCCGGCGGCGAGATCATCGGAGCGGGGAGCCTGTGAGCTTGGCTGGGGAAGCGGCTCGGGAAGTGGCGAGTGGCTCGGCGAATGGCGAGTGGCTCGGCGAGTGGCGAGTGGCTCGGCGAGTGGCGAGTGGCGAGTGGCGAGCCACTCACCGCCGAGCTGCTCACCGCTCACCACCGAGCCGCTCCCTTCGCCTTGTGCGAATCGCCGGATTGGACTATCCTCCCCGCCGAGTCCGGCTCCCGCGACAGGAGATGACGGCCCGGCCGGCCGACTGATGGGCGACGCGACGCGACGCGCCAGAACGGCATGACTCGACCCGAGCGGTCCTCGCACCTCGATTCCTCACCTCGACAACACGACAGCCCGCCCGCCGACGCTCATGCTGATCGCCCAGCCAGCCCAGGGAGGGATCCGGACGATCGATTCGATCGGTCGCGGGGCGTAACGGCCCTGGCCATCGCGCACCGCGGCGCACGAGGCACTCGACAGGAGGAGCGGGGATGGTGCGACTGGAACAAAACGGGGCGACGGACGGGCGCCGGCGGAGTCGTCGGCATCGGTCAGCATGGGTCCTGGGTCTGGGGATCGGGATCAGTGCGGGCCTGATGACGGGCGCCGCGCGAGGCGACGAGCCGGCAATCGGCGCGAAGGCGACGGCCAGCGCCGCCGAGCTGACTGGCAAGCGGGTGGTGCCGCGGCACGCGGGACTGGCACTCAGCGCCGAGCCGGGCCATGCCAACGGGCGCTCGCCTGGCCGCGCATCGAACGGCGACATCTACCTGGTCGACCAGGTGAAGGGCTCGTCGGTCCGGCTGCACCTGGATGGCGGCGCCGCCGGCTGGGCCGATGCCGGCGCGGTGATCCCGGTCGAGCGGGCGGTGGCCTTCTTCAGCGACGCCATCGCGGCGAATCCGAAGGATGCGTTCGCGTTCGCCATGCGGGGCAAGATCCTGCTGATCGAGCGCGGCGACGCCGAGCACGCGCTGGCCGACTGCAACGAGGCGATCCGCCTGGCGCCCGATGACCCGCTCGCTTATGAGATCCGGGGCGTCGTGCGTTCGGCCCGCGAGGAATACGACGGGGCCATCGCCGACTACTCGCAACTGATCCGCCTGCGGCCTGGCAACGCCGACGCATTCGGCCACCGCGGTGCGGCGTATGCGGCGCTCCGCCAGTTTCCGCAGGCGATCGCCGACTTCTCCGAGGCCATCCGCCTCGATCCGAAGGACTCCGCCGCCTATACCAGCCGCGCGGCGACCCGGATGATGATGGGGCAGCCCGACCGGGCCATCGCCGACTTCGACACGGCCCTGCGGATCAACCCGAACGACCTCGACGCCTACGCGGGCCGCGCCGCCGCGGCCGGCCAGAAGGGGGATGTCGACACGGCGATCGCCGACTACACCCGAATCATCCGCCTCGAGCCCAGGGCCGCCCTGGCCTATCAGTCGCGCGGCGCCGGCTATCGCGAGAAGAAGGAATATGACCGCGCGATCGCCGACTTCACCGAGGCCATCCGCCTCGATCCGAAGAACCCCGGCGTGTACCTCGCCCGGGCGCTGACCTATCGCGAGAAGAAGGACTACAACCGCGCGATCGCGGATTGCGAGACCGCGCTGAAGCTCGGTCCCGAGAGCCCCGATCCCTACGCCCTCCGCGCCGGGATCTACACCGACCAGGCCGATCACGACCGGGCGATCGCCGATTATTCGCGCGTCATCAAGCTCGACCCGCGCAACGCGTGGGCGTACTGCAACCGCGGCCTGGCGTGGTTCGAGAAGCACGACCATGACCGTGCGATGCTCGACCTGGACCGCGCGGTGCGCCTCGACCCCGGCAGCCCGTGGTCGTATTCGAACCGCGGCATGGTCTGGTTCGAGCGGAAGGTGTACGACAGGGCGATCGCCGACCTCGATCACGCCCTGCAACTGGACCCGGAGAACCCCGACGCCCTCAACGGCCGCGCCTGGATCAGCGCGACGTGCCCGGTGGCAAAGTACCGCGACGGCCAGCGCGCCACCACGCTGGCGAAGCAAGCCTGCGAGCAGACCGAGTGGAAGGAGCCAGGCGTGCTGGACACCCTGGCCGCCGCCTGCGCCGAGGCGGGCGACTTCGCCTCGGCCATCAAGTGGCAGACCACGGCGAATGCCCTGTTCCCCGACGGCAAGGAAAAGACCGAGGGCACCGCCCGGTTGAAGCTCTACCAGGCCAGCAAGCCTTATCGCGAGGTCACGCCCTGAGCGGGTGGAGCGTCGAATCGGACCGGACCGGACCGGGTCGGGTCGACAGACCACATCGGACCGGTTCCCTGTAGGAGGGGGCTCTGTCCCCCGACCGGAGCGGACCGGAGCGGACCGGGTCGGCGGGTGGAGCCGCCTCCTACAGCGGACCGGATCGGACCGGTCGGAGAGGCAGGTGCGGGAGACCCCTGCTAGTGACAACACGCAGGCCGGCAAAACGAGTCACGGAGGACGATCCCATGCGGCGAGCGATCGACGACAGATCGGCGGTTGGGCGGCCGGGACAGGGACGTCGCCCGGCCGCGATTGCAGGGGTCCTGATGATGGTCGCCCTGGCGAGAGCAGCCCCATCGGCGGCGGCCGGTCCGGCTCCGGCGGACGACCGGCCAAACACGCCCGCGGCACCCAGAGCTGCGAGCAACCCGAAGCCAGCCGAACCGGCCAGCACAGCCTACGATCGCGGCGTCGAGGCCCTCAACAAGCGCGAGTACGACGCTGCAATCCGGCTATTCACCGACGCGATTCGCCTCGACCCGCGACACGCCCTCGCCTACGCCCAGCGCGCCCGGGCCCACGATGGCAAGGGCGAGCTGGAGCAAAGCCTTGCGGACTGCGACTCCGCGATCCGGATCGACCCCGGATTGGCCATCGCGTATTCCTGCCGCGGTGCCGTCCGGTTGGAACGAAAAGAGATCGACCGGGCACTTGAGGACCTGAACGAGGCCATCCGGGTCGACCCCGGTCTCCCGGCCCATTTCAACAATCGAGCGAATGTCTGGCTCCTGAAGAAGGATTACGACAGGGCCATCGCCGACTGCAACGAGGCCATCCGGATCGATCCCAAATACGCAACCGCCTACTGCAACCGCGGCGCCGCCCGGCTTGCGAAGCGAGATTACGACCGCGCCATCGCCGACCTCGACGAGGCCATCCGGCTGAATCCGAAATCCGACTCCGCCCACGCCAATCGCGCCGAGGCCCGAATCTACCGCGATCAAGATGCCATCGAGCTGGCAATGGCCGACGCCAACGAGGCCGTCCGGCTCGCCCCGAATGACGCCTACTACCACGTCGTTCGCGCCAGGGTCCACGGGCTGAACATGGACGATGACAGGATGAGCGCGGACCTCGGCGAGGCGTTCCGACTCGACCCGAAGAACGCCGAGATTTACGTGGAATGCGGCGAACTCCGAATGATCGCCGACCAGTTCGACCGGGCGGAATACGACTTCGACCGGGCGCTCCAGATCGACCCGAAGAACACCGAGGCCCGCAAACTCCGGGAGGAGAACGCACGAATGCGGGCCGAGTACGATCGCGAGAATAAGTTCACCGGCGTGGCGCGACGAGAACGACCGTCTGCGGCCGGGGCCTCTCTTGGCGAGCGACAGGCCAGTCGCCCGGCAGACCCGGCCAGGCAGGCCGCGATCCTCGCCGCGACCCGGGCGTGCACGGCCACCGACTGGAAGGTCCCGGCGAAGCTCGAAATGCTGGCGGCGGCCTACGACAAGGCGGGCGACCACGACGCCGCAACAAGGCGACGCGCCGCGAGCACCGCGACACAACTGTGCGTCCTCTCCGGCTGGAGTGACCCCGCAACGCTCGACGACCTCGCCGCCGCCTGGGCCGAGGCCGGCGACTTCCCCCTGGCCGCGCGGTGGCAATCGCAGGCCAACGACCTGCGCCCTGCCGGTAAGGCTCGCACCGAGGGCGAGCATCGGCTCAACCTCTACCGGGCCGGGAAGCCCGACCGCCCGGCGACACACTGACGAGCCGGATCTCACAGGGAGGACAATCCCATGCGGCGAGCGGTCGATGATGGATCGGCGGTTGGGCGGATCGAGCCGGGCGGGGCCGCGTCAGGCTAAGAGCCTGACCTACTACGGGCGGATCGGCCGGGCCGTGTCGGTCAGGCTCTCAGCCTGACGTCGGCGGGCAGATCGCGCCCGGCCGGATCGGACCGCGTCAGGCGAAAAGCCTGCCCGACTTCGGGCGGATCAGATCGGCCGGGCCGTGTCGGTCAGGCTCTCAGCCTGACGTCGGCGGCCGGGCGAATCGGATCGCGCCCGGCCGGATCGGATCGGGTCGGGCCGCGTCGGGCAGGAATGCCTGACCGACTTCGGGCGGATCGGCCGGGCCGTGTCGGTCAGGCTTTCCAGCCTGACTCCGTCCCGGTCGGATCGGTCGGATTCGGATCGGCGTCAGGCGAAAAGCCTGACCGACTTCGGGCGGATCGGGTCGGGCGGCGTCAGGCTGGAAAGCCTGACCTACTTCGGGCGGCCCAGGCATTCGGCGGCCTCGGTTCTCAGGCGCCGGATCTCGTCGTCGAGCGATAGGCCCTCAAGGCGGCGGTCGGTGCGGTCGAACGTGTCGCGGGCGCGGTCGTCGTCGTCGAGCTGCCGATAGGCCATCGCCAGGAAGAAGCCGTAGTAGTGCAGATCGCCGCGGTTGAGCTCGGCGGCGTGCTCGAGCGCGGTGACCGCATCGCGCGGGGCACCACTGCGGTACTGCGCGGCGCCCAGCGTCGCCCAGGCGACCCACGACTTCGGCGCGCGGGCCAGTAACTCTCGGGCGATCCGGGCCGACTCGGGCGGGTCGCGCAGATCGGGCAACGGGCCGGCGATCAATAGCCAAGAGAGGAGATAGGACGCGGCCGGATCCCGGTCGTCGCCCGAGTCGACGGCATGCCGCAGGCGGTCCAGCGCCCGCGCGATGTCCCCGCGCACCTCGGCATCCCGGGCCTTCGCCTCGAGCGAGCTGTCCCGCGCGGCGAGCTCGACGCAACGGGCCAGATTGGCCGCCGCGAGCGAGGCCACCGGCTGACGCTCGGCCGCCTGGCGGAGCGCTCGACGCGCACCGGCCAGATCCCCGCGCGCGGCCAGGATCGCTCCCACCCGAGCGCCGGCGGACGCAATCGCGGCGCGGTCGGTGGCCGTTGGTTCCGTTCCATTCTCGGCGGACAACGCCTCGCGGATCGCGATCGAGCGCTTCAGAGCGGCCTCGAGGCCGGCCGGGCGATCCGACGCGGAGAGTGCCTCAACCTGCCGGTCGAGCGCGCGAAGCAGCAGGCGGCGCAGGTCCGCGGACGACGAGGCCGCTCCGGCACCGGCACCGGCTCCGGCACCGGCTCCGCTTCCCGCTCTCGCATCGGCCAGCAGCTCGTCGGTCAGCTTCACGGCGCGCTCGGCCAGCGGCAGCGCCTCGCCCGGCCGGCGGGCGGCAGCGCGGACCTCGGCCAGGGCGACCAGGGTCGTCGCCAGCTCGCGGCGGTACATCGGCACGCTGGGCGAATCCGACGCCAGCTGGTCGAACAGCGCGAGTGCCTCGTTCAGCAGCCGGGCGGCCTCGGGCAGACCGCCGGGCCGCGCGGATGCCAGCATGCCCAGGCGCTCGAGCGCCCGCGCTAGCTCCTGGCGATACACCGGCACCCCTGGATCCCCGTTGACCAGCGAGCGGTACGTCGCCACGGCCTCGCGGAAGGCGCGCTCGGCCTCCTCGGGCCGGCCCGAGAGCGCCAGCAGATCGCCGAGGTTCCCCTGCACGCCGGCCCGCATCTCGCGGCCCTCCGTCCCATCGACGGATGAGGCTAGTTCAATGGTCTTGCGATAGGCTTCCTGGGCCTCGGCGTGCCGACCCATCAGCCGGAGCCACAGGCCGAGCCGATGATCGGCCGCTGCCAGGCCCGAGCGGTCCGACTCATTCGCGACGGGCACCTGGGCGTACTCTCGCGTCAGCTCGACCGCCCGCTCGAGCGCGGGCCGCGCCTCGTCCTTGCGGCCAAGGTCGGCCAGGAGCTGGCCGAGGCTGCCGTGGCTGCGGCCCAGGACCTCGAGCCGGTTGCGGTCGACCGGATCACGCGGGATGGACTCGAGTACCTCAATCGCCCGCCGGTACGCCCGCTCGGCCTCGGCCGGGTTGCCAAGCGTGCGCTGGATCTCACCCACGCGGAACGCCGCGACCCCCGCGCGGCCGCGTACCGACGGATCCGGGTCGCGCTCCGTCGCATACGTCTGGTAGTACGCGAGCGCCTTGAGCAGAAAGTCGCGCTGGATGAGCTGGAGATCCGGCTGCCGGCCGAGCATCGCGGCGAACTGCGTGTACATCTCATCGACAGCGCGCCGGGCCTCGTCGCGCTGGCGGCGGGCCTCGGTGTGGGCACCCTCGACCTCGCGCTGCTTGGACAGCACGAGGCCAAAGGCCACGCCCAGCGCGATCGCGATGGCGGCCAGCAGCGGCACGGCGATCACCAGGGCCGCGGCGTGCCGACGCGCCCACCGCGCGACGCGTTCCAGCAGACCCGGCGGCCGGGCCAGGATCGGCCGGTCGTCGAGGAATCGGCCGAGGTCATCCGCCAGGTCCTGGGCACTGGCATAGCGGCCCGACGGGTCCTTGGCCATCGCCTTGAGGACGATCGTCTCGAGGTCGCGCGGGACCTCCGGCCGGACGGAACGCGGGCGCCTCGGCTCCTCCTGCGCGATCCGGCGGAGCAAGTCCTGGCGGTGGTTCCCCTCGAAGACCGGGCGCAGCGTCACCAGCTCATACAGCGTGGC
>JAKAUH010000206.1 GCA_021818605.1 Planctomycetota bacterium | reverse complement strand
TTCCGGAGTCAGGCTGAGAGCCTGACCTGCGGGACAGCTTCACGATCCTCTTGAGGCACGCATTCAGAACACGTTCATCACACCTCGTAAATCTTCCCCTCGCGCAGGGGCTCGATGACGCTTGAGCCCACGTCGAAGTCGTCGGGCAGGTGCGTCAGCCGCATCCGCGAGCGAATCTCATCGGGCAGCGCGGCGAGCTTCTCGTACGGCGTGTGCACGCCCGAGTGCGCCATCGACGTGGCCTCGTGCACGATCAGGTCGGACTCCGCCAGCCAGTCGATCAGGCCGGGGTCGAATGCCGTGTCGGCGCTGAAGCCCAGGACCCGCCCCGCGACCGTGATCCGCATCGCGTACGTCGGCACGGCGTGGATCGTCCGGCGGCACTCGATCGAGAACGGGCCGCAGGCGACCGGACGGGTCGTGTCGAGGTCGATCAGCTCGAAGTAGTCCGACAGCGCCTTGCGCGCCGGCGGCTCGTCGGGCCTGGCCTGGACCGACTCCATCCCGGCGGCGAGCAGGCCATCCCACAGCCGGGCCGACGACTCGGGATGCATCAGCAGCTTCGCCCGGCGCCCCAGCGCGAAATAGGAGAAATAGCCGTAATCCTCCAGACCGCAGCAGTGATCGGCGTGCAGGTGCGTGACCGCGGTGGCCGTGAAGTGACCGATGTCGAGCGGTTCGGGCAGCTTCGCGGTGAGAGTCGCCTCGCGGAGCATCTTCCGCAAGGGGTGCGGGCAGTCGATCAGCAGCCAGTCGTTGCCGGATCCGAGTGCAAGGCACGAGGTATAATGCCGCGCCGAGAACGCCTCACCCACGCCGATCGGGATCAACCGGACGCCGCCCATCGCCTGGCCCTCTCGACTGGCGAAGGTCGGCCCGGAGCCTCGGCCCCGCGCGGGCCTTCGGATAGAATGACGATCACTCGACCCAGCCGCATTCTATCGCCCCGATCCCGGCAAGGCCAGGAACGCGGGGCGCCAGGTTGGAAGCCATCCCACTCAGGAGGCAGCCTCGCCCATGAACGTTCGAAACGCCGCGGTGCTGGCATCGTGTCTGCTCCTCCTGCCGGGTCTCGCCGTCGCCCAGGACGCCGAACGCTTCGAGCCGATTCGGCTACGGAGCAAGATCACCCACGTTCAGCCGATGACCGGGCTGGTGCTCTGGACGTCGTCCCAGCACAACAAGACCAACGCCGTGCAGCTCGAGTTCAGCTACATGAAGTACAGCGACGTCGTGCGCGAGCGCGGACGCTACAACTGGCGCGTCCTGGACCGATTGCTCGAACGCGTCGCCGCGCGGAAGCACCAGGCGATCGTGCGGTTTTACTACGTGTATCCGGGGAATCCCACCACGGTCCCCGGCTACATCAAGGCGATGCGCGACTACCACGAGACGCGCGGTGAGAGCGAGGGGAAGCCGACCATGTTCCCCGACTGGTCGCACCGGGCACTCCAGGAGTTCACCCTGGAGTTCTACCAGAAGCTGGCCGAGCGGTATGACAACGACCCGCGGCTGGCGTTCGTCGAGACGGGCTTCGGCCTGTGGGCCGAGTATCACATTTACTCGGGGCCGAAAAAGTTGGGCGAGACGTTTCCCGACAAGAAGTTCCAGTCCGCGTTCATGCTCCAGCTTGACCAGTTGTTCCACAGCACGCCCTGGATGCTCTCGATCGACGCGATCGACGACGAGTATTCGCCGATGCTCGACCGGAAGGACCTGCTGGCGCTGCCGTTCGGGGTGTTCGACGACTC
Organism: Planctomycetota bacterium; assembly: GCA_021818605.1. GTDB lineage: Bacteria > Planctomycetota > Planctomycetia > Isosphaerales > Isosphaeraceae > JAKAUH01. The sequence goes on along the minus strand of JAKAUH010000206.1, from coordinate 8,046 downwards.
GTTCCTGTGCGAGCAGCACGCGACGGTGAACGAGTCGCGCTGGAATGCGATCGAGCGCGACCGGTGGAAGCGAGCGCCGGCCGGCGGCGAGTTCAGCTATTACACGCCCGGGGACCAGAAGGAGGCCCTGGCGGAAAAGGGCCCGCACGGAGTCGCGTTCGTGAAGGCCGCGGCGGACTTCCACATCACGTTCATGATCGCCAACGACCAGCCGAAGTACCGGCCGATGGATCGGATCAAATCGGCCGGGCTGGCGTGCGGCTATCGGTTTCAGGTGACGGCGTTCGAGGCCAGCCCGAGGCGGTCGCGCGTGACGGTGACGAATCGAGGCGTCGCGCCGATCTATCACGACGCGTTCCTGACGGTCGACGGGGTGCGCTCCGAGCGGTCGCTCCAGGGCCTCTTGCCGGGCGAGTCGCGGACCGACGAGATCGCCGCGGGCGGCACGGCGCCGAAGCTCGCGATCGCCTGCGACCGCCTGGTCCCGGGCCAGGCGATCGAATACGATGCCGACCTGGCGGGCGAGAGACGTTGAGCTCGGTGACTTGAATGGAGCCTCGATTCACGCCGTTCGAGCTGGGAGACCACCAGGATGCGATGGGCGGACGTCATCAGCGAGGAGCCCCGGGAGACGATCCCGCCCATCCCGACGATCCACCGAGTGGGGATGGTCATCCTTGCCCTCCATTATATCGCGGGGGATGCACTGGGGCTGGTGTTCCTGATCCTCAACGTTACGGGCGCGATCACTCTGCCTCCGCCGCCTCCGGAAGTAGCCGAGCAGTTGAAGGGGTTGCCGGGCTGGCAATCCATCGTGAGTTTCACTATCCTTGGCCTTGGCCTGATCGGTGGAATCCTGGTGGTCCTGCGGTATCGCATCGCGCTTCCCGTCTTGCTGGTGTACCTGAGCATCTCGCTCCTGGACTGGCTTTACCTGTATTTCGTTCGCGGGTACAACCTGCAGGCCAGCCTTCCGCTTCAATGGATCCCTTACGTGGTCGGCATTGTTGCGATTCTGTACGTTTGGCTGCTGTGCAGGCGGGGGATTCTCTACAAGCGATTCCGACACGCCCCCGATGAGTGAGCGAGAGCATAGAGGTTGCCTGGCTCAGCCTTCGACCGCCAGCCCCAGGGCCTTGCGCTTGGCCTCGATCGTCTGGATGTGATGCGGGACATGCTCGACCTCGGCGTGGAGCATCTCCTCGAGCGTGATCAGTCCGCGTTCGCTGTGCACGCCGGTGCGCGGCCAGGCCGACTCGGGTAGCGTGCGGAGCGTCCGGGCCATCTGGCGGCGCATGCCTTCCAGCAGGGCCAGCTCCTCCTCGAGGTCGTTCTCGTGATAGGGCAGCCCGGCGGTGAATCGCGTCTCGTCGTAGCCAATCAATAGCGGTCGATCCTCGGCGATGACGCGCTTCATGCGGTGGCACCAGGCCTGCTCGCTGTCGACCAGGTGGCAGACCACCTCGAGCGTGCTCCACCTTCCCGCGACGGGCCGCGCGCGGAGCTGGTCCGGGGTCATCCCGGCGACCGCCCGGCGGAGTCGTGGCAGGCTGGCGAGATAGTCCTCGATCAGGACGTCGTGCGATGAGCCGGGCATGGGGGAAATCTCCGTGAGGTTGCTGGCGATGGTGGGCCGGACCAGGTGCGACACGTAGCGACGCCGCGAGGTTCGCGCCGGCCGGTGATTCCGGCGATTCCGCCGGTCGATATCCGCGCGGCCGGGTCGATCGGTTAGACTATCACGAAAGTCACCTGTTTCGGGCGTGCGCGGTGGCCGTCCGGCGGATTGTGATGTTCGGGAACCCCGCGGAGGTCCAGCCGATCGTGGCCGTCGAACCGCTCATCAGCGAGTCGCAGATCCGGGACCGCCTGGCGGAGCTGGGGCGTCAGATCGAGGAGGATTACCGGTCGAGGCCGCTGACGATTGTCGCGGTGCTGACCGGCAGTCTGATCGCGCTGGCCGACCTGGTGCGGCAGATCCACATCCCGCATCGGATCGCCCTGGTGCAGGCCAGCAGCTACCGAGGCGCGACGACCACCTCGACAACGCTCGTGATCAACGATGCCTTCGCGCCGGACGTATCGGGCCGCGATGTGCTGCTGCTCGACGATATTCTTGACACGGGCCAGACCCTCGCGAACCTGGTGCGGCACGTCCAGGACCGAGGCGCGTCGAGCGTGAAGACGGCCGTTTTGCTCCGCAAGCTTGGCCGCCAGGTCGTTCCCATCGAGCCGGATTATTGCGGGTTCGTCATCCCCGACGTGTTTGTGATCGGCTACGGGCTGGATTTCGACGACGACTATCGCCACCTGCCGTACGTCGGGGTATTGCAGCAGTAATTCGGCGGTCGCAGGAGCAGTCGGTAAGGCTCGGCATGAAACTCGCCCTGGTGACGCGACGATATCCCCCGCTCATCGGCGGCGCCGAGAAGGTCCTCAGCTACCTGGCCTCGGCGCTGGCTGCCGAGGGCGCCGACGTGACCGTCCTCACCTCGCGGTCGCCGGGGCGGAATCTCCCTGTGCGTGAGGAGGTTTCCATCGCTCGGGGCCGGCTGACCGTCGAGCGGCTGGCGACCTCGCGGCTGCGGTTCGTGGGCACCTGGATTTACATGCGGAATCTCGCAAGCTGGTTCGCCCGCAACCGGATCGACCTGGCGTATGTGTCGATGCTCAAGCACGATGCGTATGTCGCGGTGACGACCGGCCGGCGGCTGGGGTTCCCGGTCGTGCTCCGGCCCGAGGGCGCCGGCGCGACGGGCGACATCGCCTGGCAGTCGTGGGGGAACTTCGGCCGGAAGATCGGCCGGCGCTGCCGGCAGGCCGACGCGTTTGTGGCGATCTCTCGGGCGATCGAGGATGAGCTGCGCGAGTCGTGGCGTTCGGGAACGATGCGGTCAAAGGTGATGGTCGAGGGGGCCGGCTCCGACGCGAGCGGACCGAGGATCGAGTCGATCCCCAACGGCGTGCCGGTGCCGCCGGTCGCCTGGCAGCGTCGCCCGGACTGGCGCTCCATGCCGCGCGCCGCCTTCGTCGGCCGGCTTGCGCCCGAGAAGGGCCTGGACACGCTGGTCGACGCCTGGCCGGCGGTGCGGGTGGTGCACCCCGACGCCCGCTTGACCCTGATCGGCGAGGGGCCCGAGCGCCCCGCGCTCGAGGCTCGCGCGCGGGCGCTCGGCCTGTCGGTCGGACCGGGTCAGGCCGTCGAACTGCCCGGCGCGGCGGCCGATCCGGCCGCGGCGCTGCGCGAGGTCGATCTGTTCGTCCTGCCCTCGCGCGAGGAAGGGATGAGCATCGCGCTGCTCGAGGCCATGGCGCTGGGCGTCCCGCTGGTCGCCTCGTCGATCCCCGGCAACCGCCGGATCGTCAGCGACTTCAAGCACGGCCGGCTCACGCCGCCGGAGGATCCCGGCGCGCTGGCGCGTGTGATCAACGAGCAATGGGCGGCGTTCGACCGGGCCTTTCACATGAGCCGGGCCGCGCGGAGCCGGGTCGAGCAGGAGTTCTCGATCCGGAGCGTCGCCCGCCGGCACCTGAAACTGTTCGCGGAGCTGGTCGACGGACGCGAGACGACGACGGCCGACCGCAGGGAGCTGAACCGTGCTGAAGGTCCTGCAACTGATCCCGACGCTTGATCGATCGGGCGCCGAGAAGCAGATGGCGATGCTGGCCCGAGGCCTGCCGCGCGACCGGTTCCGCGTCGAGGTCGCCGCGCTGACGCGCTCCGGCCCGCTCGAGGCCGAGCTGCGCGACGCCGGAATCCCCGTGACCGTGATCGGCAAGCCGCTGAAGGCCGATCCGCTCGCGCTCTTGCGGCTGGCGCGATTCCTGAAGGCCGGGGCGTTCGACGTGGTGCAGACGTGGATCTTCGCGGCGAACGCCTACGGCCGCGTGGCGGCGCGGCTGGCGCACGTGCCGGTGGTCGTCGTGTCCGAGATGGCCGTCGACCTGTGGAAGGGCCGGGCCGAGCGTTTGGTCGACCGACGGCTGGCGACCTGGTGCGACCGCCTGGTGGGGAACTCGCGCGCGGTGGTCGACTTCTACCGCGGGCTGGGCGTCCCCGAGAACCGGCTGGCGATGATCTACTCGGGCGTCGAGGACGACGAGCCTCCGCCCGTCGATCGGGCCGCCGTCCGCACCGAGTTCGACTTCCCGCCCGATGCCCCGCTCGTCCTCTTTGCCGGCCGGCTGGCCGAGCAGAAGCGGGTCGGCGACCTGCTCAAGGCGCTCGACCTGCTCCAGCACGTTCAGCCGGACGCGAGGACCATCATCGCCGGCGACGGCCCGCTCCGCGCCGTGCTGGAGGAGACCGCGTCGGCTTATGCTCTGGACGGCCGCGTCCGGTTCCTGGGGCATCGCGAGGACATCCCGCGGCTGCTGGCGGCCTCGGACCTGCTCGTGCTGCCCAGCGCCTTTGAGGGACTGCCCAACGTGGTGCTCGAGGCGATGCGCTTTCGCAAGCCGGTGGTTGCCACGTCGGCCCCGGGGACGACCGAGGTCGTGGTCGATGGCGAGACTGGCCAGCTGGTGCCGGTGGGCGACCAGGTCGCGCTGACACGCGCGATCCGCGACATCATCCGCGACCCCGAGCTGGCCCGCCGCCTGGGCGAGGCCGGCCGCGCCCGCGTCGAATCCGATTTCGCCGCCTCGGCCATGATCGACCACTTCGCCGGGCTGTATGAGGAGCTGGCGCGGGCGAAGGGGGTCGGGGGATTGGCGCCGTGAATTCACAAGCAGGAAGAGGTCTGCGAGCGGATGGCCGATGGTCTGCGGCATGAGAACACCGGGGCGGATGAGGCGACGACCCAGGACCTCCTTAGGCGCCGGCTGTCGTATCTTCGTCGCCTGGAGTACCCTGCACGATGAACAACGACGATGACGCCAGTTGGAGGCGGGATGCTTCCTGCGTACAATGGTGAAACCGGGACCGACGCGGTGTTGGGTCTCGGTGGCAGTAGGCCCACCGGGCGAACCATGGGCGAGGCTGAATGATGAGCGCCGTCAAAGAGGAAGCCATTCGCTTGATTCGATCGCTCCCCGACGACTGCTCGGTGGAGGATATCCAATATCATTTGTACGTCCTTCAGAAGGTTGAGAAAGGACTTGCCGACGTGGACTCCGGGCGTGTCGTCACTCAAGAGGAAGCCGAGAAGAGGGTTGCCGGATGGCCCAGGTCCACTGGACGGAATCGGCCCTCGACGACGTGAGGGATATCACCGAGTTCGTGGCGAGGGATTCCCCCGCTTACGCCGAGCGACTCGCCGACAGGCTCGTCAAGGCGCCGCGTCGTCTGGCTGCACTTCCGCGGAGTGGGGCGATCGTCCCCGAGTTCGGGCGGGACACGATCAGAGAGGTCGTCGTCCGACCCTACCGCATCATCTACGAGATTCGTGGTGAGGATTGCTTTGTCGTCGCGGTGATCCAGGGGAGCCGCGACCTCTCACGACTACTCGACCCTGGCAACCTCCCGGACATCTGAGCCGGAGCGAACGCAGTAAGGCTGCGGAGCGGTCGCGGTCTGGGCGTGTGATTTCCGCGGCCAGGACATTTCACGGAACGAGCCGCTCACGACGCCGCCACGACCTCGCCCGACTGGCTGGGCTTCTCGGCCATGACAGCAGGGGCGCGCAGGGACTCGATCAGCGACGTGTAGGCCAGCGTGAGCTGGCGGCGGCTGTGCAGGCCGAGGAGCCGCGTCGGGTCCTTCGAGTCGACGACGGGGATCTCGTCGATATTCAACTCGGTCATTCGCCGCAGCGCGGTGTGCAGGTTGTCCTCGGGCGTGACCGCGAGCACCGGGCGATGCGCCAGGTCATCCGCCAGCACCAGCGGGCCCCACTCCGAGCCCACCAGCGCCAGGCGCAGGTCGCGCAGGGTGAAGATCCCCGTGAGCCGGCCGTTGCGATCGATCACTGGGAATAATGTCTCGGTCGACCGCGCCACCAGGTGGATCAGCTCGCGGAACGGCGTCGAGGCCGGGACGCGCTCGATGCCCTCGGTGCGGAATCCGACCTCGCTGACGCTGAGCTGCTCGAGCACGTCGACGACGAAGTCTCCCTGGTGCGCGGGGCTGTCGATCGGCGTCTGGACCTGCTCCTCGTAGATCGTCCAGCGCCGCGAGAGCGCCATGTTCAGGCCGCAGGCGAGCATCAGGGGGACGAGCAGGCTATACGACCCGGTCATCTCGCTGACCATGACGATCGAGGTGAGCGGCGTCTTGGACACCCCCGCGAAGAAGCCGCCCATGCCGACCAGCACGAACGCCGCCGGCTCGACGTTGGCCGAGGGGAACGCCCACTCGAAGAACTGGCCGCAGGCGCCGCCGAGCATCCCGCCGATCAGGATCGACGGGCCGAACACGCCGCCGCTGCCGCCGGAGCTGATCGTTAGCCCGGTCGCGAGGATCTTGAGGGCCGCCAGGGCCAGGAGAATCCCCATCTCCATGTGCGGGACGAACGAGGTTTCGCCCTGGAGGGTCAATTCGGGCGGCATGCCGATCGCACCCCACTGCACCCAGCCGTAGCCGCCGGTCATGACCTGGGGATATGCCAGCGCCAGCAGGCCGAGCAGCAACCCGCCGACCGCCGGCTTGAGCTGGCGAGGGATCGGCATCGGCTTGAAGAACCAGTCGCGCAGGCCGTAGAAGACCCGCACGTACAGCCAGCCCATGCCGGCGCAGAGCAGGGTCAACAGCGTGTACAACGGCAACTCGCGCAGTCCCGAGAACGTGATGGGCGGCAGCAGGAAGATCGGTCGTGGCGTGATGAACATGGCGAACGTCGAGTACGCCACGATCGAGCTGGCCAGGCAGGGCAACAGCGCGGCCGACTCGAACGCCGTGGTGGCATACAGCACCTCGCCGGCGAACAGCGCACCGCCCAGCGGGGCGCGAAAGATCGCGCCGACGCCGCCGGCCGCGCCGGCGAGCATCAGGATCCGCCGGTCCCTCGGCGAGAGCTTGAGCCACCCTGCAAACACCGAGCCGAACCCGGCTCCGATCTGGGCGATCGGGCCCTCCTGGCCGGCCGATCCGCCCGTGCCCATCGTGATGATCGACGCGACGGACTTGATCAGCGGCACCCGGCCCCGGATCACGCCGCCGCCCCGGTGGAACGCCCGGATCATCGCATCGGTCCCGTGTCCCTCGGCCTCCGGGGCCAGCGTGAAGACCAGCACGCCGGAAATCAGCCCGCCGACGGTCGGGATCAGGATGATCAGCCACCAGGGATACGGCCACGTGATCGCGTGTGGGCCGTCCTCGAGCGTCGAGGGCCTTTGGAAATGGAGCCAATCTCCCAGCACTTCCCGGTAGGTGAGCTGCAGCATCACCAGGAAGAGGACCGCCCCCAGGCCAGCGATGAATCCGACAATCGGGCTACACACCGCAACGCGTCCGATCCGGGGCGACGTCCAGAGCGCCGTGAGCCGGCCGATCGCTTGCCGGGACCAGTCGGCGAAGCCCCCATTCGTTCCGTTTGAGGAGGCGTCGTATTCTGACTCCATCAGTTCGTGGACCTCGATGCGCTGGAGGGTGTGCCCGGTGGGTTCTCGCGGGGACGGACGGACCAGACGGACAGACAGACAGACAGACGCGCGTCCCGACGGCCATCGAACCATTCCAGCCGATCGGCCGCGCCGCGTCCAGCCGAAAGAGGGACCGGCACGGCGCTTACGCCGACTCACGACCGCCTGGTGCCCGATTGATCCCAGGACAGCCGGGGATGGACCGGATATACTCCTCTCGGAAGATCGAGGCCCGGGGGGATCGTCATGTGCGGGATCTGCGGCGTGGTCTGGACTGACCCCGGGAACGCGATTTCCGATCGATTGCTCCGCGCGATGACCGACCGTCTGGTCCACCGCGGGCCTGACGACTCGGGGATCCACCGCGACGCCCGCGCCGCGCTGGGATTCCGCCGGCTGGCGATCATCGACCTGCCCGGCGGGCATCAGCCGCTGTCGAACGAGGACGGCACCGTCTGGACCGTGTTCAACGGCGAGATCTACAACTATCCCGCCCTGCGGAGAAGGCTCGAGGCAAAGGGGCAC
>JAKAUH010000867.1 GCA_021818605.1 Planctomycetota bacterium | reverse complement strand
ATGGTGCAGATCCAGCGCCCCGGGCTCCCGCTGGTCGACCCAAATCCTCAAAAATTCATCGACATTTACAACGCCACCGAGGCCGACGTCCAGAAGGCGACCCAGCTCGTCTACCACGAGGCGGCGATGCCCTCGCGGCTGGAGGTCCTGACGATTGGGAAGTGAGGCCGGCCCCGGATGGTCCGCCGGCCCTCGCCGCTCCGATCACTCGCGGGCGATCTCGGCGGCGAAGGCCCTGGCGTTGAGCGGCTCGCCAGTCGCGTGGCGGGTCAGAGCGTTCCAGTCGAGCGAGCGTCCGGGGGCGAAGACCCGATTCTTGAGGTAGTCGCCCACGGCCGGCTTGCCGACGAAGTTCGCCCGGGACGGATCGACCCCGCCCAGGACGTCGCGCGCGATGGCGTGCAACACCTGGTCGGCAAACAGTTGCCCGAGCAGGTAGTTGTGGTAGTACGCCGGTGCGCTGACGATGTGGATCTTGCTGGCATAGTCGGGCGCATTCCGGCCCTCGGGCCGGTGGACCATCTGATACCTCTCGACCAGGTCCCACCAGAGGGTATTGAGGTCCTGGTCGGGGTTCTCGTAGAGTGCCTTCTCGAACCGGAACATCACCTGGCACCACCGTGAGAAGACCAGGAGCTTCGCGCGCTGCATCTGGGCGCCGGCCCTGTCGAAGGCTGCCGGGTCAGGGACCGAAACGCCCATGGCCTCGAGCCAGTCGGCGTCCCTGGAGAAGCGTTCGAACAGCATCGCGATCCCCTCGGTCGCGAGGATGTGGGCCTCGGTCCGCAGCACGTAGGGGAGAGTGCGGGGGATGTTCCGGCTGCTGTAGACCGAGTGGCCCAGCTCGTGCAGCATCGTGCCCATCCAGTATTCGTTGGCGACGATGTTGGCGAGCACGCGCACGTCCCCCTCGCGATTGATGTCGGTACAGAAGGCGTGCGGACTCTTGCCAGGCTTCTCGCGAAGGTCGCTGCGGGCGATCACGTCATCGATCGGCAGGCCGATGCCGGCATAGAACCGGCGGCAGAGGTCGAGGATGTCGGCCCGGGCGAAGACACTGTCGAAGTCGACGGTGAAGATCGCCGGGGATTCCTGGAAGAACGGGTCGTGATAGTGCCAGGGTCGGACGTCGGCGACGGCGGTCCCGGACTGATCGGCGACCTTCGCGTCGATCTCGAGCTTGAGCTTTTGGAACGGCTCGCGGGTCAGTGCGTCGAGCTCGTCGAAGATCCGTAGCACGTCCTCCTGCGACTGCTCGGCCAGGTGGAGCTGGAGGGCGTGGAAGTTGGCGAACCCCAGCTTGCGGGCGGCCTCGTTGCGGAGCTTCACGAGCGCCTTGAGGTCCGCCTCGACGATCGGTCCGACACCCTTGCTGGCCTCCCAGACGGCCTTGCGCTCGGCCGGGTCGCGGGATTCCTTGAGGATGCGCCGGACCTCGCTATCGGTGAGCTTCTTGCCGCGAACGTCGGCGCGATAGGCGTTGAACGCCTGTTCGATCGCGTTGGCCTTCGCGGTGATCTTCCTGAGCAGTTCGGGATCGACCTGTTTTTCGAGGTACTGGAGATACAGGACGGCGATCTCGCGCGCCACGATCGGGTCCTGGATCGTGCTCTGCTTCAGGGCCTTGAGCCGGGCGAACCGATCGCGAGCGGCGAGGGCGGCATCGAGGCGGTTCTGGGCCTCCTCCTTGGCCTGGAAGTCGGCGTCTCGGCCGGTGACATTGGCGTTCCACCAGGTCAGGGCGGCCTGGATTTCGAGCGGTCGGACCAACTGCTCGTGCTCCTGGATGAACCGGCGGGCCTCGTCGTCGGCGCCGGCCTGGCCATTCGGTGCGCTGGCGGCCGTGGTGCTCATCATCAGCCCCATCATGCAGAGCGCGAAACGGGTCGCGCGGGAGATATCCTGAATCATGGTTGCTCAACCTCCGCGACGTGTGCGGGTCTCAAGAGGGGGGATTGTCGCATTCCCCTTGCGGCGAAGCAATCTCGGAACGCCTTGCAGGATCCATCGGTTCCTGCGTCCATTTACCACGCGCGAGGCCGGTGCGTTCCGGAGGAGTCCAGGGTGGCGGCTCGCAAGTCTGGGGTCGCTTCGGTTATCATGGAGCTCGAGGCTTTTCGCGGGGTGTCGCGACTTGGTGAAGACCAGGCGAGGAGCTCCGATGCTGGGGATCCTGCCAGGAGCCTGGAGAATCGCGCCAGGAGCCATGAGGTTTGCGACGCGGGGTGGAGATGCACCCAGGTTGCTCGCAAGACCGATGATCGGCGCGCACGTTGCTGCGGGATGGGGCGGGTATCCGCCGGCGGTGAAACGCCGCCTCGATCGTCGTCCGGACAGCGGTCGGCGAGGTGGATCCTGGGGCTGGCGGGTTCGGTCAACGGTCAGAGAAACATCATCCCTTCGGGGAGCGGGAGAGCGGGATGGCGGTGACGACGGTGGAGCAGGTCGTGGTCGGCTTCGGAGCACTGGGGCTGGATGCCCGGCTGGTGGAGGCGCTCAAGGCGCTGGGGTACGAGGAGCCGACACCGATCCAGCGTGAGGCGATCCCGCCGTTACTGGAAGGGCGCGACCTGATTGGCCAGGCGGCGACGGGCACGGGCAAGACCGCGGCCTTCGCGCTGCCGATGCTTCAGCGGGTGGCGGAGCAGGGGGAGGAGCGCCAGGGTCCGTCGCTGCTGGTGCTGGTCCCCACGCGTGAGCTGGCCATGCAGGTCGCCGAGGCAATGCATCGTTACGGCCGGTCGCTGGGGACGAGCGTGCTGCCGGTCTACGGCGGCCAGGCTTACGGGCCGCAACTCCGGCGCCTGGAGCGAGGAGTTGACGTCGTGGTCGCCACGCCCGGCCGGGCACTCGACCACATTCGCCGCGGGTCGTTGCGGCTCGAATCCATCGCGGCGGTCGTCCTCGACGAGGCGGACGAGATGCTGGACATGGGATTCGCCGAGGATATCGAGGCGATCCTCTCCGAGACGCCCGACACCCGGCAGACCTTGCTGTTCTCGGCCACCTTGCCCCCGAGGATCGCGGCAATCGCGCGGCGGCATCTCACCGACCCGACGAAGATCAAGATCGGCGGCGAACGTCTGCCGGCCGGGTCGGCGCCGCGGGTCCGGCAAACCGCGTATATCGTTCCGCGGGCGCACAAGCTCGCTGCGCTCGGGCGGGTGCTGGACATCGAGGCACCCGGATCGGCGATCGTGTTCTGCCGGCGGCGGACCGAGGTTGACGAGCTGGCAGAGACACTGAGCGGCCGGGGCTACGGCGCCGAGGCACTACACGGCGGCATGACACAGGAGCAGCGCAGCCGGGTGATGAAGCGGTTCCGCGCTGGCGGGGTCGACCTGTTGATCGCCACGGACGTCGCCGCGCGGGGGCTGGACATCGAGCACCTGTCGCACGTGTTCAACTACGATGTTCCATGCGAGCCCGAGTCGTATGTACACAGGATTGGCCGGGTCGGCCGCGCGGGGCGTGAGGGTGTGGCGATCACCCTGGCCGAGCCGCGCGAGCACCGGCAGTTGCTCGCCATCGAACGGGCCACGCGGCAAAAGATTGAGATCTCCCGGCTGCCGACAATCGCCGATCTGCGCGCCCGAAAGCTGGAGATCACCCGCGCCGCGATCCGCGAGGCGATCCTCGCTGGCGACCTCGATCATTTCCGCGTCGTGGTCGAGTCGCTCTCGGACGAGTTCGACGTGATGCAGGTCGCGCTGGCGGCTGTGAAGCTGGCCCACCGCGCCGACGGGCCGGACGACACCGAACCCGAGGAGATCCCCGAGGTTGCGCCCCGCGGCGAGCGCGAGCGCGAGAGCGAGAGGCCGCCCCGCGGCGGCCGACCCGCCCGTGCTTACCAGGACGACGACGGCCCGCCGCGCCGGCGACCGAAGGGCGGCCCGCGGGGCGGGATGACCCGCCTGTTCATCAACGCCGGCCGCGAGGCGGGCGTTCGGCCGCAGGACCTCGTCGGCGCGATCACGGGCGAGGCCGGCATCGCCGGCCAGGACGTCGGCGCCATCGAGATCGCCGACCGGTTCTCGCTGGTCGACGTGACCGACGAGGTCGCCAACGACGTGATCCACGCGATGCGCTCGGCGAAGCTCAAGGGCCGCAAGATCAAGGTCCGGCGCGAGGGGGAGCGGTAAGAAAGGACGACCACGACTAGCGCGAGCCGAGCGCCCGGTCGAGGTTGAAGGCCGCACTGATCAATGCCAGGTGGGTGAACGCCTGGGGAAAGTTGCCCAGCGCCTCACCGCTGGGGCCGGTCTGCTCGGCATACAGGCCCAGGTGATTGGCGTAGCCCAGCATCTGCTCGAACAGCAGGCGGGCGTCCTCCAGCCGCGCCGGGTCGGTGTGCCCGGCGCGGGTGAGCGCCTCGACCAGCCAGAACGAGCACATGTTGAACGTCCCCTCGGAGCCCGCCAGTCCATCCGGGGCGGCTGCGGGATCGTAGCGGTACACCAGACCGTCGGCTGCCAGGCCACCGGCGGCCACGGGCCGGCGGATGGCGTCCAGAGTGCTGAGCATCCGGGGATCCGTGGGGGCCATGAAGAAGACCAGCGGCATCAGCAGGCTCGACGCGTCGAGCGCGTCCGACCCGTAAGCCTGGACGAACACCCGCCGGCGCGGGTCCCAGCCCCGGGCCATGACGTCCTCGTAGATCTCGTCGCGGACCTTCAGCCACCGCAACCGGTCGGCGGGGAACGAGCGTTTGTCGGCCAGCCGGAGTCCGCGGTCGATGGCCACCCACGACATGAACTTCGAGTAGACGAAGTGGCGCCGACCGCCGCGCACTTCCCAGATCCCCTCGTCGTCCCGCTTCCAGTTGTCCGAGACCCAGTCGACCAGCCGTCGCAGCCGGACCCAGCCGTCGTAGCCCAGTGGCTCGACGTACTTGTTGTGGAGGTACACGGCGTCCATCAACTCGCCGTAGATGTCCAGTTGCAACTGCCCGTACGCCCCGTTGCCAATCCGCACCGGCCGCGAGCCGCGGTAGCCCTCCAGGTGGTCAAGCGTCTCCTCCGTGAGCTCGGACCGGCCATCGATGCCGTACATGAGCTGCAACGGCCCGTTGCCCTGGTCGTCGGCGTCCTTCCAGCGGTTTTCCAGCCAGTCGCGGAAGCGCGCCGCCTCCTCGGTGAACCCGATCCGCAGCAAGCCGTACAGGGTGAACGCGGCGTCGCGGATCCACGTATAGCGGTAGTCCCAGTTGCGCTCGCCGCCGATCGACTCGGGCAGGCTGCACGTCGGGGCGGCGACGATCGCCCCGGTCGGCTCGAAGGACAGGAGCTTGAGTGTCAGGGCCGAGCGATGGACCATCTCCCGCCAACGGCCGGCGTAGGTGCTTCGCGACAGCCATCGCCGCCAGTAGGCCACGGTCTCGCGGAACAGTTCCTCCGCCTCGACAGTTCCGGGACAGTGGCCGGGCTCGTCGTTGGGAGCCATGATGCTCAGCGCAAACGTGACCTTCTCTCCTTCCCCCAGTGTGAAGTCGGCGACCACGCTGTTGCCATCGCATCGCAGCGGCAGGGGTGCGGCCAGGCCAAGGCTCAGCCCCGGCCCGTCGAAGCGCACGCCGTACGCGGCCAGGTGGCATTCGTGATCACCGCGGCCGTAGTCGAACGCGGGACTGCACTCCATGTGAAACGACAACCGGCCGCGGACCACCCGGATTCTTCGAATCAGCTCGTCCTTCGACGTGCAGGGGCCGCCGAGGGGCATGTAATCCTCGACCTCGCCCACGCCGTCCTCGTGGAGAAACCGGGTAACGAGGACGGCCGTATCGGGCCAGTAGAACTGCTTGCGCCGGAAGTTCTCGCCGGCCGGGGCAATGCGGAATCGCCCACCCTTGCGGTCGTCCAGCAGCGCGGCGAAGATGCTCGGCGAATCGAAATGGGGCAGGCAGAGCCAGTCGATGGAGCCGTCGATCCCCACCAGCGCGGCCGTGCGCAGGTTGCCGATGAGTCCGTAATTCTCGATCGGCTGATAGTGCGATTCCATCGCTGGCTCCTCCCTTGCTCGGAACCCCTCGCCGGCACCCTGAGCGGCCGCCCTGCAACCGTCTCCGGTGCCGGCGAATACTTTACACCCGGCCACGAACTGGATCGAGATCGAGCGGAATCGCCAGGGACGCAGCGCCCTTCACCGGTTGCGCCCGGGCCTTCCTGTCTCGCCCGGGCCCGGTGATGCGGCACTGCGGGCTGCCGTGAGAGGGACGGGCCAAAAGGCTCGAACGCAACAAGGACAGAATGCAACAAGGACACAGAACGCAACAAGGACAGGCATCTCGAGGACTCGGAGCCAGCCCCCATGTCGTTCGAGTGGCTTGTAAGGGGGTCTGCCTGGGCGCAGCCACTCGATTGGCGCTTCATGACACGTTCATCAACCGCAGCGCCGTGGAGCGCTCTGCGACTTCCTCGGCGTTCAGGACGGCCTCGGTCTCGAAGGCCACGTCGATCGAGCCGCCGCCGGTCAGATCCGCGGCGGTGACGTCCAGGCGTCCGTCGGCGTTGATGGCAAATGTCACCCGGATCGGACTGCGCGCCGGCAGTCGGTCGGGGAGCGAAAGCGTGGCCACGCCGACTTCCTGACAATCGAGCGGGTCGGTGCTGTCGCGCTCGCCGGACATCACCCGGATGTCCACGGCGGACTGGTTGTCGGCGTCGGTGCCGAAATCCGTGGAGCGGTCGAGGGGCACCTCCGAATTGCGCGGAAGGAGGTAGACCACGACGTCCCGCCCCTGGTCGTCACGGGCGACGACGCCCAGGCTCTTGGACAGGACGTTGACGATCCGCGTGTTTACCAGCTCGCGCACCGGGCCGGTGAGGGTGAAGCCCAGCTCCTTCTCCAGGTGGTCGAGCGCGTTGGCGACCTGTTGCTCGGTGGCTTCCGAGAGGTCGGCGGGCGGCGTGTCGGAGCCATCGGCGGCCGACTGGGTGGCGAGGATCTCCTGCACCTGCTCGACCAGCGACTCCTTGAGTGCATAGAGCGCCGCGCCCTTGGCGACGGCCTCGTCCGGGTCGTACAGCTCGGGCTCGATGTTGAACTCGGCGACCAGGCGATCGCGTACCTGAGGCATCCGGGTGGCGCCGCCGACCAGGATGATCTTGTCGAACCGGGTGTAGCCCTTGGCGCTGGCGTCGGCGAGCATCTCGCTGGTCAGCTCGATGGTACGATCCATCAGGTGGCGGGTGATCTCCTCGAAGCGGACGCGGTCGAGCTCGACGCGGGCCTGCTGGCCGGCGTGGGTGACGCGAAAGGGCGCCTTCTCACGCTGGGTGAGCGTCTTCTTGCCCCGCTCGGCCTGGAGGAAGAGGTCGTTGAGGACCTCGGGATCGTCGAGCGGGTCGGAGGACTCGCCGGTCTGCTCGCGGAACTGCTCGGCGAGGTACATGACGACCGCCTCGTCCCAGAGCACGCCGCCCAGGCGGTGGTCGCCGCCGGTGCAGATGACCCGGATCAACCGGTCCTTGATCTCGATCATCGTGACATCGAACGTACCGCCTCCCAGGTCGTACACCAGAACGGTCTGGTCCTCGCCCTGCTCGAGACCGTAGGCGATGGCGCCGGCCGTCGGCTCGTTGAGGATCGCGCGGACCTCCAGCCCGGCGAGCCTGCCGGCATTGGCGGTCGCCTCGCGCTCCGGTGCGCCGAAATAGGCTGGGCATGTGATGACAACGTCATGAATCGGCTCGCCCAGCGCGATCTCGGCATCCCCGACAATTTTGCGAAGAATAAATGAGGAAATATCCTCGGGGCTAAATGGCTGCCCCTCGTGCTGGAAAACGAAGTTGGGATCCCCCATGTGCTGCTTGATCCGCGTGACGACGCGGTGGGGTTCGACCCTGGCCGACTCCTTGGCCGTGTTGCCGACGATGATGTTCTCGCCGTCGAAGAGGACGACGGAGGGCGTGATGCGCTCGCTCTCCTGGTTGGGTACGATCACGGGCTTGCCGTGCTCGTCGACGTACGCGATCGCCGAGTAAGTCGTACCCAGGTCGATTCCATAGACATGCGTCGGACCTTCGGCCACGGCAGGTGCTCCCGTCCCTCTGCGGTGCTCGATTCGGTTGCCGAGCGATCCCCGTCCGTCGCAACGGCCCCTCGTCTGTTCGTCAAGAGCGGTGCCTTTATTATCACCGGCGGTTCCGGGGAGTTCACGAGGCTGCCGCTCGCCGCTTCGAAAAGTACCGACGGCCGATCACCCGGGACGGAGGTCCGGGCGATCGGCCGGAACTGTCCACCTGCGAGGTGATCAGTTCTGGTCGAGCCACATGTAGGCGCTCTTCTCGGCGGGGTTCTCGCGAACGTGAGGGGCATAGTAGTAATTGGAGCGGGTGGGATAGGCCACCGGCGAAAGAGCGGGGAGGTTGGGATATGAGCCTGAGATCGCGGTGCCGGGACGAACGACCCCATCGTAACCGCGGGTGTAGACCTGAACCGGCGCGGTGGCCGTGCGCATTGATGAAAACGGCCCGTAGAGCGACATGGTTTGCTCGCCGTAGATGCCCAGCGGCGAGTAACCGCCAGAGACCGGGTAGTTGCCCTGGACCATGATGACCGGAGTCGGGTTGAAGGTTCCCAGACGGCCGGCGTAGACCGGGTCGACGACGCGGGTGGTCGGGACGACAGGACGGGCCGCCGCGCGCCGGGCGCGGCGGCGGTGGCCGTCGCCGGCGTGGGAAATCGGGCCGGCGACCAGCAGGACGACGGCCGCGGCCAGGAGGGCGCGCGCGGGAAAGGCACGGGATCGGATCACGGATGTTCTCCTCGAGATGCTCGGCACGAAGGACCGACCGACCGAATGGGCGGGCGCCATCGGCCGGCCGGCGCTCGTCCTTGAGGAAATCTACCCGATAAATCCGGGCCGCGTGCGGATTCTGTGAGACGCGGTGCGGGAACATGCGCCGGCGATCAGGTCCATGGCGCGCACGGAGGGCGCGGCCGGGTTGCGGGCGCGGAAACCCCCTGAGGGTGCTGGAGAGATCCACCGACCGGCCCTGGTCCGCTCACGGGCACCCGGCGCGCATCCGGTGCTCAGAGGATCTGAAAGGATCGCAAGAAAAGAGCGGAAAGCGGAGAGCGAGGCCGCATCAGGCTCGACCGAGCCGGTACTTGTACCAATTGGCTCTCTTCTCTCCGTTCCTTGAGATCGATTTCTTCACAAGCGCTCAGTCCTCGCGACCGACCTGGGTCAGCACCTGGTGGAGATCGTCCACGATGCTGGTGATACAGTCGCCGAACGGCGAATGGATCAGATCATGTAGCTTGGCGATCAGCTCGCCCTCGCGGGCGAAGGACCGTTCGCCGGCACTGACGCGGGGTCTCGCGGACGAGTCGACCGCGCCTCGGGCGCCCTCGAGGACCACCGCGGCCGCCGCGCTGATCGGCGGAGGCGTTCTTAACCTGGATACCTCGTCGGAACCAGCCCAGCCCAGGCGATTGCGGGACGGACGATAGGTCGGCGACCGGTCGGTCACCACGGGCATCGGCTCGATTTCGGAGGCGTTGCCAAGCAGCTCATCCATGGGAACATCGAGCGCGACGGCGATCCGCCGGAGAGTGCCGGCGCGCGGTAGCTCAGTCTTGCCACTCTCGATCTGGTACAGGGCCGTCCGCGAGATCTCGGCCCGGTTGGCCAACTCGTCGGGTCCCCAGCCCTTGGAGTAACGGTAATCACGGATTCGTTGAGCCAACGACATCGTAACGCTCCCTCCGCTTTGAGGTTTGTGAGAAACTGTTCCGCACTCCATTCCAGGAGACGGTCGCCGACCTTTGAGTTCGTCGCATCACCTCTCTTATCATAGAGCAGGTGAA
>JAKAUH010001125.1 GCA_021818605.1 Planctomycetota bacterium | reverse complement strand
GCGGAGTCAGGCTGGAAAGCCTGACCTACGTGAGGATCTTTCTCGCCGGGGTAATACGCCTCCCCTTTTCCGCTGGACTTCTAGCTCAGTCGCGGATCGTTGAAAAAAGAAGAGCGGAGGGCGATCCGACGGCGAGTGCGAGCCTCCTTCCTTCCCATTTCCTTTTCGCGTTTTTCGCGGTCTGTCGCACGGGAATCGGGCCGGAGGATTGGCCGGGCGGAACGCGGCCCACCCACGACGGCCGGACGGGATCGAGCCCGGATCGGAAGTCGGTCAGGCTCTCAGCCTGACCCGGTCCGGTCTTGTCCGGTCGGGACGGGACGGGACGGGACGGGGCGGAGTCGGGTCGGGCCTGACCGTTCGCTGTCTCGTCCATGGGTGCATAACCCCAAGTTCCGCCTCCCAGCCTGCCGCCCCAACCCAACCGGACCCATCCCTCTTCCTGTCCATAAAAGGCTCGATCTGATCGAGTCAATATGGATGCTGGCATCACTGTCGTCAGGCTTCCACCCCGGAGCGAAAATTGTGAAGAAATCGTGTAGATTGGGTTCGTTCTGTCGATGCGCGCATCCTGAATGTGAAGATTACGTGTAGATTGGGTTCGTTCCTCACTTTGGGCGCCGGGCGCCGAAGCCGATTTCGGCGCCGAACACCGGCTCGATTGGGTTCGTTCGCGCATTTTGGGGGCGCGATGGAGAGACTGGGTCCGATTGCGGGCCGATCTGGGCGTCATGTTCGATCGAATTTGCCTCATTGTTGTAATCCGCAAGGTTGGCGACTGACGTTCGGGCAGGCCTGGCCCTCCGGTGCGATGTCTGGCTGGATTGGCCTATCAAGGCTGAAAATTCTGGTGTTCCTCGGAAATCCCTCTTCTTTCGGGCCCCCGCCCTCTGATCGCTTTTCGTCACACCTTGATCCCCCTACCAACAGGATGTATCAGTTCCGCAAAATCTGTCACAAGTCCCTGGCTGAGATCTGGCGGGAATTCGACGCAAGCCATTTGACAATAAGGAATAGAAAACTTCGAAAAAAATTTCGCAAATCAGACACGCATCGTTGTTTCCGAATGGATGTTCCGGGACGGGACGGGCTGTGAGGGGTCAACCCGGCGGAGCCGGGCGGTCGGATGTCCTGCGGTCGGGAGATGAGCCCGTCGGCCGGGCTCGGTGCGAGCCGGCCGGCCGGGTCGTTGTGGGGGAGGCGAATTCGTTCGGCGAGAGTTGTTATGACCACAGCATTGAACGTCTTCGGCCGGGGCCCCGTTTCCTGTCGCGGCCGGGACCGGAGGTCTCCACTGGTCCGGTCGGGCCCGTTTGCCGCCCGCACGGGAGACCCGACGGTCGTGCCGAATGGTGGGGTCCTGTCCCAGTCAACCGAATCCGAGCGGCCGCGACTCAGAAAACTTCTCTGATGCGAACGACCCTCCAGGCAACAACGAGGCCGCCGAGCCGACGCCATAAGCTATTGTATGGCTGAACGATAGACCTAGGACTCGGGAGGAGCAAGCCAATGGGCGAGATCGGGCTGAATCTGCTTTTTTTTTCATCTTATTGACAGAGGAAATTCGGATCGATCTAATCGCCATGTCTGAGGCGGGCCAGAGCGAACGATCGCGGTCACATTCTAAGCGGCCTGCCCGCGATTGGAAGGAACTCACTGACCTGTCGGTATTACAAAGGAACAGCGTCGCGGGATCACGAGGCCAGCTCGCGTCCGAACGCCGGCTGGTACGAGCCTCGATCCGTCGGCAGGCACATGCAAGAAACAGGGGCCTTTGAACGGTCCCCACCATTCTTGGCGGATGGTCCTGAGGCCGGAGTGTAGTGGTATGAGAACACGAGTAATGCGGTACTTGGCCCCGGTCGGCGCTGCCTTCCTCTTCCAGGTGGGATGTGGGGGTTCGGGCACCGATCAGCCCGTCCCGGGCAAGCCGCCCGGCGTCCAGATCGACCAGGCCGTGGCGCGGAGGGAGAACCCTGGATCGTCCGGGCTCGATGGATCCCAGCCTGCCGGCAAGTCGAGTCGACGGACTTCGTCGCAGAGACCGGGCGCCTCGCCTTGGGACTCACATGTGGGTCCGGTAGAGGGGGTGGACGTCAAGCTGACGAAACCGTCGGATGGGACCAAGGAAGATCCGGGTGCAGGGATCGATGTGGAGGCGGTCGTGACGGGGCTTGCATCGGCGGGTGACAGCCCCGGGCTCATGCTGATCCTCTCCCGCAACAACACGCAGTACGACTCGAACTGGATGAAGATCGACTCCGAGGTAAAAGCCCCGACGGGAGAGATTCATTACAAGGGACGAATTCCGGTGAAGCGCGAATACGAACCCGGTCGTTACCAGCTTCGTGCGGTCCTGTCGCGGAGTGTAAAAGCCGAAGCCCCACTGCCGTCGGACGAGTCAGGCTTCCACTCCATCCTGGTCGCGAGCAAGCCACGGGAGTTTATCGTCAATGCCCCGAATCCGCCAGCCGGTCGTCCGCGGTGATGCCGGGCTCGCCTTTCGTTGCAGAGCCTTCACCCTGATCGAGGCCCTTGTCGTTGTGTTCATCGTCAGTCTCTTGCTGGCCATGCTGCTCGCTGCCGTGATGAGCGCGCGCGAGGCCGCTCGGCGCAACCAGTGCCTGGGCAACTTGCGTCAAATCGGGATGGCGGTGCAGAATTACATCTCCACTCATTCGGTTCTACCTCTCGGATACGAGAGCGGCAGGGGCGCGTCTTTTCTGGTGGCTGTTCTCCCTTATCTTGATCAGCAGCGGTTGTTCAACGTCTTTCAGGGGGGCGGCGGTGCCACGGTGTCGGGCGTGTCGCTCTCCGTGTTCATCTGCCCGAGCGACGGAGCCGCGGCGCGTCCCGACCTGGGCTCGACGAATTACGCCGGTAACGAGGGCTCGGGCGCCCTGCGGTACGGATACAACGGGGCCTTTGCCTTGAATCGAGCGATCGGCCCCCGCGATTTCCGCGACGGCCTGAGCAACACCGCACTTGCCAGCGAATGGCTCGTCGGGCCCGCAAACATGCTCGCCCGCGATCCTCTACGCTCGGTTTTCCACACTCCCACAACCTGGGAGAAACCAGGGCAGTTGGACGCCTTCGCCCTCGAGTGCCGCGATCTCGATCCGGCGACCGCGTCTGTTGCCCCACCGACGATTGGCGCGCCCTGGACGCATGGTGACCTCGGTCACAGCCTTTACAACCATGTCCTACCGCCGAACCAGAACACGTGCCTCGATGGTTCGCTGTACCAATTCGGCGCGTGGACCTCCAAGAGCCGTCACTCCGGAGGGGCGCAGTCGGTGTTCGCCGACGGCCATGCGCGCTTCATCGCTTCAGGCATCGAAATCTCGGTCTGGCGCGCGCTCGGCAGCCGCAACGGACGAGAGATGATCGGCAGCGAGTATTGATGTCTTCTGCACTACCTCAGATCTCAAGGAGCTTGACGATGTCCAGATTCATGACGGTCCGCGCCATCCTGGTCCTCTGACTCCTCGGTGTCCTTGCCTCCATGTCCGCGGCGGTCACCGTGACAATTCTGACGCCAATCGAGGGTGATTATAAACCCAGTGCCCCTGTCAATGGAAATGGTACTTTCTCGTGGAATAATGGCGAAAATTCTGTGGATATGATTGAGTTGTTCACTCTGACGGGTAGTCCGAGTCCGCAGGTTGGAAGGACCTATTCGACGATGTGGGCGAACATCAACCAGAAAACATCGAACCCGGCTCCCCCAAACGGACCTGGGGGTGGAAGCGGCCAGTGGAACACGCAGACGACGAATGGACAGACGTTAACCGCCCCGGCAGCACCTCCGGCGGTCAATGGGGCTCCCTTCTTTTTCACGGCGATGCCTGTGAACGCGGCTGCCGGCGTATTCAAGGTCAATGGTGCCCTGTACTACAACTCCGTGAGACTCACTCTACAGTGAGGACGCAAGAGGCGGGGAACGGAGTGCCGTGCGGGCCTTTGGGGGAAACGGGGACGATCGCTGAGCTCCGCTGTGGGCTAGTCCTCGTTTTCGCTGACTGCCGGTGTCGCGTCGTTTGAGGCGGCGCCCCGGCACCGGGCCCGTTGGCGATGGCAGGTGGCGGGATCGCAAGAGTGTCGGCAGGGAGTCCGCCTGTTTCGCATGTGAGGTCCTCGAGTGGGCGGCCCGAGCGCTCAACAGCGGCGGGCTCGACCGGGAGCGGCCCCGTCCACGGTGAGTTCGGGCCTTCAGCGGCAGGACTTTTGGATTGTGGTCTGTTTCTGGCCGCGCCTGAGAGTACGAGCCTCACGTCATCGGCCGGTTGGCCGACATCGGAGCTGGCGAAGTGGTGCAGTCGGCGGAGGGGCGGCTTTGAAGTCGACTACACCTTTCACGGATAGCCCGGACGAGCGGCCCGGGGTCGACGGACGCCGGCCCGCGACTGGTCGCTGAAGGGACTGTATGCTCAAACAGGATGCCAGCAAGGCGGAAGACACGCGAACCCTCGGAGAGTGCATGTCTTCCATTTCATGAGGCTTCTCCTTCTGCCTGGGAGGCCTTTGTGGTCGTCGTGACCGGGTGATCCAGGGATCAACAACGAAGGCCGCGAGGCCAGGCTGGTGATCCCGGCCAGACCCGGCCCGGACGGCGTCGACCGGCCGGACGGTCGGGGCGGACCTCGTCGGGCGGTCGGGGTCGGGCCGGATGCCGGCCCCGGGGTCGCGGAGCGGCTCGGCTCGGTGGACCGACGGGATGGTGCCGGTGTCGGTCCGGACCGCCGATCGATCGCGCGGGAGCGTCGTCGTTTGTGCGGTTCCGGGGTGTCGTGATAGGCTGGATGGCTCACCGGGACCGCGGCCCGATGTCATGACCCGCGGTCGGGCCGGGCCGGGTCGGGGCGGGTCGGGTCGGGTCGGGTCGGGTCGGGTCGAATCGAATCGGAGAGGATATCGCTCGGTGGCCGTTCCCTACTTCGCCTTCGGTTCGAACATGCGGCACGAACGCCTCACGCAACGCGTCCCGTCGGCGCGGGCGGTTGGCGTGGCGGTCCTTGGGAATCATGCCCTTCGGTTCAACAAGCTGAGCAAGAAGGACGGCTCGGGCAAGGCCAACATCGAGCCTTCACCCGACCCGAGGGCGGTGGTTTACGGCGTGCTCTTCCACCTCGATGAGGCCGAACGGCCGGCGCTCGACCGGGCCGAGGGAGGCTATCGGATTCTCCGCGTTATGGTCAGGCGCGAGGGGGCCGGGGCGGACGAGGAGGCGTTCACCTACATTGCGAAACCGGAAGCTATCCGCGACGGTCTGCGGCCGTTCCGGTGGTACAGGGACGCCGCGATCGCAGGGGCGAGGCAGCATGGTCTGCCCGAGTCGTGCATTCGCCGGATCGAGGCCGTCGAGGTGCTGGACGGGCCCGGTGGTTGATCGACTGCTCCGACCCGATCGCCGACCGCCATGACCGGGAGCTGTATCATGTACCTGCGGGATTTCCTCATCCAGGATATCAGGTGCTTCGAGCGGGTCGAGCTGGAGTTCCCGCACGTCGGCGAGGATTACAGCGGCTGGATCGTGCTGCTCGGCGGCAACGGGATGGGCAAGAGCACGCTTCTCCAGGCGATGGCAATCTCGCTGGTTGGTCCGCTCGCTGGACAACGTCTGCTGTTGAATCCCGACGGTTGGGTCCGGCAAGGGAAGGAATACGGCGAGCTCGCCGGGTCGATCGTTCAGGGGGACGATGATGTCGCCTGGAAGCTCCCCTCGACGCGCTCGCCCGTGGTTTTCGTGCCGGCCGAGAAGCGAAAGCAACCCTATGAGGTCCGGCTGGCCGTGACGGGTCGAGAACCGGTCGTGCTCAATGCCACGAGATACGACCAGCCCCAGTTGGTCCCGCTGCTCGTCGACGAAAGGGCCCTCTTGAGCGGGCCGTATGCGGCGGGAAACCCGGGCTGGTTCTCCTGCGGATACGGACCTTTCCGCCGGCTGCTAGGTGGTACGTCCGAGGAATTCCGGTTGATGTCTTCGATCGGAAGAGAGGCTCGTTACGTCACCCTGTTCCGTGAAGGCGCGGCGCTGACTCATTGCCTGGAATGGCTGAGCGATCTCTACATCCGCTCGATCGACAGGAACCATCCGTTGCGAGACCGGGCCGGGAGCGCCCTCGACGCGGCCCGGCGTTTGATCGACAGCCTGTTGCCTGGGGACGTGCGAGTCGGTGGTATTAACTCCGAGAGCGTTTCGTTTCGGAACGGTAGTGGGGCCGAAGTGTCCGTCCTTGACCTCAGCGACGGCTATCGCAGTTTCCTCTCGCTGACCATTGACATCCTCAGGCGTCTCGATGACGAACCTCCGGGCGCAAACAGAGGTACGCCGAGGATGCACCATGGTCTCAGTAGCTGGATGGAGGACGAGGACGGCGAGCCGCGAATTACGGCGGGAGGCATCGTCCTGATCGACGAGGTGGACGCGCACCTGCATCCGTCGTGGCAGCGCGAGATCGGGTTCCGACTTCGGCGCGTCTTCCCCCGGATGCAGTTCATCGTCACGACGCATAGCCCGTTCGTCGCGCAGGCGGCCAGCGACGGCGGTCTGTTTGTGCTCCGAGCCACCGCGCCGGGAAAGGCTGTCGAGGTGGAACAGCCGCTCGATTCGGTCAAGGGCTGGAGGGTCGACCAGATCCTCACGAGCCCGCTCTTCGGTCTCGACGCCACCCGTGACGAGGAGACCGAGGCCCTCATCCGGAAGCATGCGGAGCTCGTCGCCAGGAGGACCTGGGGGAAGCTGACCAGGGCCGAGGGGCAGCAGCTCGCCCGGCTGACGGAGATGCTCGACGATCGCCTGACCGCGCCGGGCGAGACCGCCGAGGAGAGGGAACTCCAGGCCAAGACGGCGGCGTTCATCAGGACCGCGCTCGAGCGGCGCAAGGCGAAGAAATGAGGCCCCTACGCCGTCCCCGCCGGAGGGATGCCCTCGACGCCAGGACGGCCCGATACCTGGCGCGGAAGACCCGCCAGGCAAGGCTCGTCGCGCCTCACGACCCGTGGATCGAGCGGACCTGGAAATCGTTCGGCCGGACCGTCGCCAGGCGAAGGATTGATGAAGCGCTCGACGCGTTCGCGTTCGGGAAATGCGCCTATTGCGAGCAGGTCGACGCCCAGGATATCGAGCACTTTCGGCCCCGTTCGGCCTGTCCATCCCGGATGCTGGCCTGGAAGAACTTCCTGCGCTCGTGCAGCGTCTGCAACGGCGCCAAGCACGATCAGTTCCCGCGGGATGCGATGGGCCGAAGGCTACTCATCGAACCATGCGAGGACGACCCGCTGGATTACTTCGAGTGGGACCTGCGCACCGGGGCCACGGGGTTGAACCCGGATCCGGATCGGCGCGCCCGGGCGGAGACGACGCGCGACGTCCTGCGGCTCGACAGGATCATGGACGAGCGGCTGGAGAAGATCCAGACCGTCCTTTTTCTCCTCGGGCAGGTCCTGCTGGAAACACCGGTGAGTCCCGAGTTGAGGCACCTGTTGCAGGCGCATCTTTCGATCCGGCGGCCGTATCTCGGGATCGTTCGCCAGCTTTTCGTCCGTCCTCCAGAGGAATATCGCGAGCTGGTGAGGGACGCGCAGGAGAAGCTTCCGGAAATCCGGGACTGGATCGATCCCTGGCGTTAGCGCGACTCCGTCGGGTCGATCCGATCCCGATGGCATCCGATTGCCGCCGGCAAGTCGATCGATCCCGGCCGCTGCCGCTCGGGCAAGATCGGCCCGGACGGCGTCGCCCGGCCGGACGGTCGGGGCGGACCTCGTCGGGCGGTCGGGGTCGGGCCGGATGCCGGCCCCGGGGTCGCGGGCCGGATTCGTCACGCCCCGGGTCCGCTGGCCTTCGCCGCCCAGTTTTCGACGGGCAATCCGGGAATCGCCTTGAGGTCGCTGTCGCTCGAGACCAGCGTGCAATGGCCCAGGGCCCGTGCGATCGCGGCGATCTGGATGTCGATCTGCTGCATGGGCCGGCCGATGCGCCGGAGTTCGGCGGCGATCCGGCCGTACTCCTCGGCGGCCCGACGTTCGAACGGCCAGCATCGGGCCCGGCTGAGGCCGCGGACCAGACGCTCCCGGTTGATCTCCCGGCTGCCGCTGAACTCAGCCCCGAAGAATCGCTTCCCTGCCACCGGGAGACAGGTGCCGATGATCGCCCCTTGCTCCCGGGCCAATTTGACCCTCTCGCCGACGCCCCGGCGGCGATCGAGGAAGTGGTCCATCATGTTCGTGTCCAGGAGGTAGCGCCTCATTCGCCGTGTCCCTCGAAGCGCTCCTTCATCCTGGCGATGGTGGATTCCTTGACCTCCTGCCGCCATGCGGTCAGGTCGGCCTCTTCCTCCGGCGTGAAGACCAGGGGTTCGAGGGAGTCATACCAGGCTAGCCAGTCGGCGATGGCCTCGGGCGAGTTCGACCAGTCCTCCTCGCGGCCGCCAATCGATACGGGGCCCTCCGGGGCGGGCTCGATCAGGAGCCGGCATCCCTCGGGCCAGTCCACCGGGCCATCGGGCACGATCTTTCCGCTCTTCCAGGTCGCGCGGATCGCGTTCATCCGGCGCCTCCTGTCATGATCCTCATATCGCCTCGGTCATCGCCGGCTCCTCCGGATATCATGCCATCTCCACCGGCATCCTTGCGAGTTCTCCTCGTGCCGGTCGATATCGACGTCCGGGGCGCTCTTTTACGGGACGCATTACGCCGGCATGAAAGTAGGTCAGGCTCTCAGCCTGACCCGGCCGGTCGGCCGGCCGGATCGGATCGGGCCGCGTCAGCCTGAGAGGCTGACCTACGACGGGCGGATCGGACGGGTCGGACAACGCGCCAGCTTGACCCGGGCGGCCGGGCCGGGCCGGGCCGGGCCGGTGTCAGGCTGGAAAGCCTGACCTACGACGGGTGTGATGGTCCAGTCGGAGCGTGCGGGCGAGACGGCGGCGAGGTCCTGTTTGTGTGCGTGCGATGTGCCAGGATCGGCGCAGGCCGGCTGAATAGTTGATGATACCCGTCGAATCGCTTGATAAGATTCCGGCCGGGGCGGGTCCAGGCGCGGCGTGGGCGCCCGGGAAGATCGACGGCCCATGTTCGGTTCGAGGGGGTGCGACGATGAACTGTCCAGGCTGCGGGACGGCGTCGATGGTCGAGACGATGGCCAGGGGCGGCGTTTTGATTGATCGCTGCAAGACGTGCAAGGGGGTCTGGCTCGATCGCGGCGAGGTGTTCCTCTTCAGCCGCGATCCCAGGCAGCTCGAGGGGCTCCTGGCCGCCGAGCCCGCGGGGCGCGAGGCGTCCGATCGGACGTGCCCGCGGTGCCATGCGGGGCTCGAGCAGGTGCCGTTTTTGCGGCCGGACCTGTTGGTCGACCAGTGCCCCGAGTGCGAGGGCTACTGGTTCGACGCCGGCGAGCTGGAGAAGGCGATCGAGGCCGATCACGGGGCGTTCCGGGTCGAGACCGAGGGGTGGGACCATTTTGAGGAAAGCGCGCCGCTGGGCGACCCGGTCCTTGATCCGACGGGGCCGGCGCGGGACGAGCGGGCTCACGATCGCCTGCGCGACCTGTCGTCCGGCCTGCTGCCGCTGCCGAACCTGTTCATCCGGTCGGCCGGCGTCCTCGCCCTGCTGTACGGCATTCTCGGACTGGTGCTGATCGCACTGGCCGAGCTGCGCGTGGTGTCGACCGGCGTGGCGGTGGCGATCGGCGTGGGGATCATCGTGCTCCAGTTCGCCCTCGGCCCCTGGCTGATGGACCTATCGCTGCGGTGGATCTACAGGTTCTCGTGGGTGACGCCCGAAGAGTTGCCCGAGCATTTGCGCGCGTTCGTCGAGCGGGTGGCGGCCGAGCAGAACATGAAGTTCCCGTGGTTCGCGCTCAAC
>JAKAUH010000234.1 GCA_021818605.1 Planctomycetota bacterium | reverse complement strand
CCACGGCGATCGGGTGCCGCTCTCCACGCTGGGCTACGTGAAGCCGATCGTGGGGCCGATCGACGTGCCGCATTACAACCTGTACAACGCGGCCAAGATCACCGGCCAGCCCGCGCCCGGTTATAGCTCGGGCCAGGCCATCCGCGCGATGGAGGAGGTCGCCGCTGAGACGCTCTCCCAGGGCTTCTCGTACGAGTGGACCGGCACGACGTTCCAGGAGCAGCGCACCGGCAACCTCGCGCCGCTGATCTTCGCCCTGTCGATCGTCTGCGTGTTCCTGTTCATGGCGGCCCTGTACGAGAGCTGGATCCGCCCGCTGGTGATCATCCTGACGGTGCCACTGGCGATGTTCGGCGCCGCGATTGGGCTGTGGCTCTACGACATGCCGCTCGACGTCTTCGGCCAGATCGGGCTGGTGATGCTGATCGGCCTGGAGACGAAGAACGCGATCCTGATCGTCGAGTTTGGCGTCGAGCTCCAGCACAAGCAGGGCCTGGGGATCATCGAGTCAGCCAGGGAAGCCGCGCGCCAGCGGCTACGGCCGATTCTGATGACGTCATTCGCGTTCGTCATGGGCGTGCTGCCGATGGCGCGCGCCACCGGCGCCGGCGCCTACAGCCGCAACTCGCTCGGCGTCGTCATCGCCTTCGGCATCCTGGTCAGCACCGTTCTGGGCCGCTTCGTGATCCCGGTGTACTACGTTCTCGGTGAGCGATTGATCCAGGCGTTCAGCCGGACCGAGGGCGAGCCGGAGAATGGACCGCATCTCGAGGCTGATGCCCAGGAGGTGCAGCCGAATGATGGCGAGGCGGTGCTCTGACACATGGGCGTTAACCTAACGACCACCACTCACGAGAGACCCCTGGAATCCTGGGGCCTGTCCCGGCAAGACTCCGAGCCCCCGTGAGGGAGCGATCGGACGTGGCCGGGGGGGGGCGTCCGCCCGCCGGGGTCGGACTGGACCGCAGCGCCCCACACCGATTCCTCTCGACGGACGCTCCCGGCCGCGACCCCGCCACTCGCCGGATGCCCCCTCGCCGGAGTCGGGCCTATTGAGGTCGTTCCTCGCCCCGAAAGGGCCAAAACAGGCCAGCTCAGGACAACGCCCTGAGGGGCCCGCGCGAAACCGGGACAGCGGCCGCCAGAACCACCCGCTCAACCCTCGTTTCGCCGGGGATTCCGCGAGGCGACGAGGCCGCTCCGAGGGAGTTCTTGATAGTTTGGATGTGTGGTCCCGGGGCGGAAAAAATTGAAGGGGCTTTGACTTATGTCCGC
This sequence comes from Planctomycetota bacterium, assembly GCA_021818605.1. Taxonomy (GTDB): domain Bacteria; phylum Planctomycetota; class Planctomycetia; order Isosphaerales; family Isosphaeraceae; genus JAKAUH01. The sequence continues at coordinate 8,592 of JAKAUH010000234.1, read as the reverse complement.
AAGTGGCTTGCGGTTTCTGATTGACACGTTATATAGGAGGGATAGACCGGAAGAATCGCGGATCCGTTGGTGGATGACCGGGCGGGGGGGGACTCGGTCGAGCCGCGAGGGGCGAGCCCTTACCGACGATTCGAGTGCCGGCCGGAGCGACGCGACGTGGCAGTCAGTCGACCCGAACGCGGGTAAACGAGGGTCGACGTCGGATCCGACCGGGTCGTGCAGTCGATGTCGAGAGAGATCATCGAGAGAAGGGGGGATCGCATGTCATCACGTCGAGGTTTCACGCTGATCGAGCTCCTGGTCGTCGTTGCCATCATCGCCGTACTTATCGCGCTCTTGTTGCCCGCGGTGCAGCAGGCCCGCGAGGCCGCCCGGCGGGCCCAGTGTACGAACAACCTGAAGCAACTGGGCCTGGCCATGCACAACTACCTGACCGTGCAGGGGACGTTCCCGCCCCTTGTTCAGAACGGGAGCTTCAACGTCTGGGGCAACACGTACGGAACCCCTGGGTACTATTACGACCCCTGGCCGCTGGACTGGACGGCGTCGCTACTCGGGCAGCTCGACCAGATGCCGTTGTACAACCAGTTGAACTGGTCGGTGAGCTCGGGCTGGGCGGGATTCGGCTCGCTCGGCTGGGATCCGCAGAACACGTCGGTGCTGTCGATCCAGGTCAAGTCGCTGCTCTGCCCGTCGGAGAACATCACGCGGCCGGCGATCGGGCCGGGGACACGGCGGAACTACGTCGCCAACTTCGGCGGCCCGGCGAATTTCTACGCCTGGAGCGGCATGCTGGTGCCGCTGAAGAACAACCCGCCGTTCGACTACTGCGGGACCTACTGGAACCAGAACAGCGGGACGACCTTCGGCACGGCGGGTGTCACCGACGGGACGACCCAGACCGCGATGTTCTGCGAGACCCTGATCGGCTCGCTGCCCATCGGACCGATCTCGCTGTCGGCGACCCAGCGGCGCGGGACCTACCAGTGGCAGATCCCGGTTGCGAACTACTGGGACATGGGGCCGCAGGGCGGACTCCAGGCCATGCTCTTCTACCGGACCTGCAACGCACTGCCGGGCACGTTCCTCTCCAAGAGCGCCGTCGCCCCGGCCAACGGCAACATCTGGCTGGCCAGCAACGCGGCCTCGTGTCTGATGTGGAGCGCGTATAATCACTACATGCCGCCGAACACCACGAGCTGCGCGGCGATCAACAACTTCTACACGACCTCCTATGGCGAATTCATGGACGCGATCCCACCGTCGTCCAACCATCCGGGGGGCGTGAATATGTGCTTCGCCGACGGGCACGTGCAGTTCATCAAGAACAGCATCCAGTACCAGACCTGGTGGGCCCTGGGGTCGCGGAACGGCAACGAGGCGATCAGCTCGACCGCCTATTGATCGGCTGAGGAAACGCGACGGCCGGATGGGCGGGGCGGAACGAGGCGCCGCTCGTCCGGTCGCGGCGCGTTCCCGCCGGATTCCCGTGTCGCGACGAGCCGGGGACGACGCGCATCGGGTCGAGGCGTCCGGGTCCGGCGCGGTCCCGCGAAGTGAGGAGCAAGCCTGGACGTTTACGCGGTGCCGAGCCGACTCGGCCAATTCGGCCTCGACGAGCCAGCGTCGCGCCATCGCTTGATCATCCGAACCGGACGGCACACCCTATCGACGCAATGACCTCATCTCTTCCCTGCCTTGTGGAGACATCAATATGCGCGGAAACCGTATGGGAGTCGTTGGGGCGACGCTGGCCGCACTGGTCCTCTCGGGCTGCGGCGAGGATCCGGGCGTCGAGCAGGGCTCCGTCCCCTACAAGGGGACCAGCACCGAGTCGCTGAAGGCCCTTTCCAACGAAATGAAGAGGAAGACGCAGGAACAGGTCAAGAAGGACGAGAAAGAGAAGGCCGGCGAGGCGAAGGACAGGGCCGCCGACAAGGCCACGAAGCCGGCCGCGCCCGAATCGAAGCCGGCCGCGCCCGAATCGAAGCCGGCCGCGCCCGAATCGAAGCCGGCCGCGCCCGAATCGAAGCCGGCCGCGCCCGAATCGAAGCCGGCCGTCAAGGGCGAGTGACGACGATACCCGGCCGGCGCGGGGGGTTCACTTTCCTGGGAGACTGTCAAGATGCACCGATTTCGCTCGGGGATTGTGGGGATCGTCCTGATGGCCGGACTGGTGGGTTGCGGCGACACCGTCGACGAGGGGCCCAAGCCGTTCACGGCGACCAATACCGACCAGTTCAATGCGCTCAGCGACCAGATGAAGCAGACGATGAAGAAGGGGGATTACGTCCAGAAGGCGGTGCCGGTCGAGGAGAAGGGGAAGGGAAAGGGCAAGGGCAAGGACAAGAAGGACGCGGCCAAGAAGTAGGCCGCGAGTGCACCCGGCTGATAGGATGGAACTGGCCCGGATCGATCGCGCGGCCCTGGAGCCGGGGCGAGTCAGCCATGACGACGGGAATCGCGCGCGGCGGGGCCGGGTACATCATGTCGCCCGGCCCGTCGCGTTTGTGCCGGCCGGTCCAGGGCTTCCTGCGGGAGTCGGCTCCGCCGCCGACCGGTCCTGCGGCCCGGGCAACGTGCGGTGCGGTGCAGTGCGGTGCAGTGCAGTGCGGTGCAGTGAGAGCTTGTGAAGGAATCGATCTCGAAGAACGGAGAGAAGAGAGCAAGTCGGTGCAGGCGCCGGCGCGGTCGAGCCTGATGCGGCTTCGCTCTTGGCTACCTGCTCTTTTCCTACGATTCTTTCGCATCCTCTGAAAGCTTGTGAAGGAATCGATTCCGAAGGACAAACAGAAGAGAGCGAATCACTGCAAGTAAAGACTTCGTATGCCGTTTTGCTGCTTCGCTCTTTGCTCTCCGTTCCTTTTCGACAATTCTTTCACATCCTCTGAGCGAGGGGAGCCGGCGGATGGGGCAGGAGCGTGGCGAGGCCTGGATGCGTTGGGGAGCGGTCCTGGTCATCGCCGTGGTAGTGCTGGGGGTGGTCCTGACGGTTCGCGCGCGGCTCGACGCGGATCCGAACCGGGCGTTCCGTCTCGCCGACGAGGCATTCAAGGCTGGCCATGTCGTCGAGGCCCGGCGGATCCTCAAGCGCCTGGAGCGGCTTCGGCCGCCGACATCGCCGGACCGGCTGCTGCGCGGCCAGGTTGCGGCGAGATTGAGCGAGCCCGACCAGGCCATGGCCGAATGGGCGGCGATCCCCGACGAGGATCCCCTGGCACCGCTGGCGCGGGTGATCGCCGGGCAGCTTGCCATCAGCCGGGGACTGATCCGCCCGGCCGAGGCGAACTTCAAGGAGGCGATCCGCCTGCTACCCGAGGCAACGAAGCCTCGCCGCGAGTTGGTGTACATCTACAACGTCCAGCATCGCCAGGCCGAGCTCGACCGGGCGCTTGGCGAATTGCTCGAGCGGGACACTCTGGAGTTCCGGTACGTCCTGCACTGGACCAAGACGCGGAACACCGTCTGGAACCCCAACGGCGATCTGCCGGCCCTGCGGAAATTTGTGGCGGCCGACCCCGAGGACCGCTGGTCGCGCCTGGCGCTGGTCCAGGCGCTCCGGCGGCTGGACCGGTCCGAGGAGGCGGCGGCGATCCTGGCTCCGTTACCGGACTCGGACCCCGAGGCGCGGGTCGAGCGGGTGCTGCTGGCGATGGGTCGCGGGGACTTCGCCGCGTCCGAGGCACTCCTGGCCGGCGGCCCGGCCGATCACCCGGGCCTGGCGCGCCTCCGCGGCCAGCTCGCGCTGCGAAGCCGCGACGGCAAGGAGGCGGCCCGGCAATTCCGCATCGCGCTGGCGGCGGATCCGACCGACCGCGTGGCACTGCAGGGCCTGGGCACGGCGCTGGGATCGCTGGGCCGCGCCGACGAGGCGCGCGGCTACCTCGAGGCCGCGCGGCGGCACGATGCGCTCTGGCCGCTCGTCGCCCGCGCCGCCACCGACGAGGGCGAGCGCGATCCGCGGCTACCGCACCAGCTCGGCGTCGCCTGCGCGGCGATCGGCCGCACGCTCGAGGCCCGCGCATGGCTCCGGTTGGCCGTCAGCCGCGACCCGGGCGACCAGGAGGGGCAAAAGGCCCTGTACCGGCTCGAGCACCCCGGGGCGGACCGGTCGGATGCGACCGGCCCGGTCGGCACGCCGCCATCGAAGAACGGCGTCGAGCCGCAACGGCTCACCAGGGGGCACTGACCGGATCGCGAGCCGCCGCGCGCCTTGTGCCGGCCCGTCGATCGAGTCGCTCGGTGACAGGCAGGGCTGATCGACCCCTGCCTCTTGAGTCCCCGGTTACAGAGTGGCATTGTGTGGTCGTTGGTCGCGTTTTCCTGGCAACGATCCGTAGCAGGGCTAGAAGGAGTCGATTTCGTCAGCGTCCCCCGAGCCTGACGCGGTCCCGTCCTGACCGACTTCCGATCCGGGCTCGATCCCGGCCGGCCGTCGTGGGCCGCGATCCTCCCGGCGCATTCTCCGGCCCGGTTCCCGTGGACCCGACCGAAGTCGGTCAGGCTCTCAGCCTGACGCGGTCCCGATCCGACCCGACCCGACCGACTTCCGATCCGGGCTCGATCCCGTCCGGCCGTCGTGGGCCGCGATCCTCCCGGCGCATTCTCCGGCCCGGTTCCCGTGCGACAGACGCAAAACAAAGGACACTTCTCGCTGAACACCACCTGGATCGAGTCCGGCGTTTCCAAGTCGATCCTTGCCTCGAAGGGGCCGAACAAGTGGGTCTGCCTCTGGATTCGTGCCTCCGATCGCCGTAGCATCGCATCCTCGTGAGTTCGAGCGCGCAACGCACGGGCGGCCCATGGGAGCGAGGTGCAGACATGCCGGCCCCGCCCAGTCCGCCGGTCCGGAACGGTCTGGTGTAGGAGTGGGCTCTGTCTCCGACCGGGCGGTCCAGTTTGGATTGGATCGGATTGGATTGGATTGGATCGGATCGAGCACGGATGGATCGGCGGACAGAGCCGCCTCCTGCGGCGGACTGGACTGGACTGGACTGGACTGGACTGGACTGGATTGGGTCGGCCGACCTCGGCCTCGTCGTGAGCATTCCATCAGTCACGCGCTCCAGGGCGATCTCCTGGAGTGAAGCCGGAGATACGACGAAGTGGATCAGGCCGCCCCCGACCGCCAGCCCGACCAGGAACCGCAGCCGAGATCCGAGGGCCCGGAAGAGGCCCCAGCCGTCCCGGGCGTCCCGTCCGGCACCGCGGCCGCCGTTCCCGCCGCGACCGCCAGCCCATCGGGCACCGCGACTGCCGCGACGGCGTCAACCGCCGCGATACCGGCGCGGAGCTGGCTCGTGCTGGCGCTCCTCTTCGGGATTCATACCCTGATCGAGGCGGATCTATGGCTGATGGCGGCTGTCCTGCCGGAGGTGAAGCAGGAACTGACGCTGGATGAGACCGACGCGGCCTGGCTGCCGACGGTGCTGCTGGGCGCGGCGGCGATCGCTGCGGTGGCGGCGGGCTACCTTGCCGATTGGATGCGGCGGCCGCGGCTTCTGGCCGTGGCGATGGGCGCCTGGGGTCTGGCCGTGGTCGGCACGGGACTGGCGCGGACGTTTGACCAGGTGCAGCTCGCGCGGGCAACGACCGGCGCCGGCGGCGCTGCGGGGATCGTCGTCGCGATGTCCTTGCTGGTCGACGTCTTCCCGCGCCGGCTCCGCGGCCGGGCATTGGCGGCGTTCTTCCTCGGCATGCCCGCCGGTGCGCTCGTGTCCCTCGGCATCCGGGCGGCCGTTCCCGTTCAGGCGGGCTGGCCAGCCGCGTTCCTGACCGCGGGTGCGCCGGGATTGGTGCTGGCGATGCTGGCGATCTTCCTGCCGCACCCCGTCCGTGGCGCCAGCGAGCCGGTTGATTCGATGCGGTTGCGGCTGCACGAATACTTCGGTCCGAGCCAGGAGGACTACGTCGACCTGATGGTCAACTCGTCGTTCAACTACGGGCTGCTCGGCCTGGCATTCTCGGCGTTCGCGGTGGCCGGCCTGGCGTACTGGCTCCCGCCGTTCCTGGCGGCCAAGGGCATGGCCCCCCAGACGGCGGGCCGGCTCGCGATCACGATCCTGCTCGCCGCGGCCGCCGTGGGGACCGTGGTCGGCGGCTGGCTGGCCGACACCTTCGGGGCCAGGCGGCCCGGGCGGCTGTTCCTGCTGCCCGGAATCGCCATGCTCGCGGCGATCGGCTGTGTGCTCGTCCTGGTGTACGCCCGATCTGAACCCTGGATCAATCTGGGAATCTTCCTTACCGAATACGCGCTGTTCCTGGTCGTCGCGCCGTGCTTCACGATCATCGCCGGCGTGACCATGCCCAGCATGCGCGGCGTGGCTTTTGGCGTGGCGCTGGCGGCGCGCCACGTGCTCGGGGACCTCTGGTCGCCAACGATCATGGGATGGGTGATCGACACGTTCGCCCAGCGGGATTCCATGGCGACCCCCTTCGGCCGGGTGCTCGCCGCCCTGGGTGCATTGCCCCACACCCACCGGGGGCAGGAGCCCCAGAATCTCACGGCCGGCCTGCTCCTCATCCCCGTCGTACTCCTTGTCGGCGGCATCGTGCTGCTTGCGGGGACTCGCCATCTTCCCCGTGAGCTGGCCTTGATGATCGCGAAGCTGCGCGCCGCCCCGTCCCGCCGCGCCTCGTGATGAGAATCCGCGCGTGCGTGCCGGATCTCAGGATTCCGGATGGATGCTCGGGAAGTGACGATTAAACGGGTTGATCTGTTGCTGTTAGTCTCGTTATCGCCTTGTGATCCGTCAAAGACCCACTAAATTTTAGGAGAACACGGGGATTGAGCTAAAGTTCTTCGGATGGATTCGGCGGGCTCCCTCCCAGGGACGGGTGGTCGCGAATCTCTGAAGAGCACCCATGATAAAACATCGCCGACCCCGGGGGCGTTCCCTTCGTCCCTTGCTTCAGACGCTCGAGGGCCGATGTCTCCTCACGGCCCAGGTGGTTTGCCTCGGCCAGGACGGGCATGACCTCGTCGGGCCGGATGCCTCGCAGGGGACCGACGGCATCCAGGACCTGCACCTTCAACTCACGAATCTCGGCGGCTCGGTGTCCTCGGTGGCCGTCCAGGCACCCGGCGGGTTTGAATGGGCGACCGAACCGGACCCCACCGGGGCGGCGCTGGCGGAATTCTTCCCGGCGGCGACAGCAGGCTCGGGGGATCTTTACATCAACCCCGAGGTCAAGAGCGACCTGCCTCCCGCCGGTGGCAGCCTGCCGCTCGGCGGCTCGACGGGCAGCCTGATCTCGCTGGCCAACGGCACGATCCTGACCGTGACAATCACGTATCAGGGCCAGGCCAACCCCGACGTCGTGACCGTCCCGGTCTCGAATCTCGTTTCGGCGACCGACCCCATGCCGGCCGTTCCGACGCCGACAAACGTGGTCGGGACATTCCAGGTCACTGACGACGGCCAGGACGGCAGCGGGCCGGCTTACACTCAGGGGTTCGTCCACCTGGTCGTCACGGCGCCGAGCGGCGTGTCGTTCCAGCCCTCGACCTTCGGGCAGGTGGTCTGGGGATTGAATCAGGGGTCGATGTACCAGTGGGACAGCGCGAGCGCGTCGGTGGACCACAATCACATCGACGCCTTTCTGCGAAGCGGAACATCCAACGTGGTGGATCTGTACTACCCACCCCTGGCGAGCGAGGCTCCGCCGGCTGGATCGAGCGCGCCGACGATGCTGCTACAGGTCACGCTGCCCGGCAGCAGCCAGGTCTATGCCACGCCATTCTCGGGCACGGCGATCAACCCGGCGCTCATGGCCGCGCCGATCAATAACCAGTCGCCGCCCGCGCCGCCGACGACCGAGGCCCAGCTTCGCGCCGATCTGTCGTCCACCAGCCCCGAGTATGACACGATCACCCTGCCCGCGGGGCAGACGATCACGATCACGCAGCCGCTCGAGATCACCCACTCTGTCCGGATCATCGGCAACGGCGCCACGCTCTACTTTGATCAGGGCAACACCGCGGCGTGGCCGGCGAGCGCGTCGGGCGCGATCTATACGAGTGGGCTGAGCGGCAACGTCCAGATCGACCTCGAGAACTTCACCATCCGCTTCAACATGAGCCAGCCGATCCGGTGGAGCAACCCGGCGGGGGCGACGCCGGCGCTCTGGGATCCCGAGAACAGCCTGGGAATCTCCCACGCCGTGCTCGACACCCGCGACTCGAGCTCGAATGCGATCCGCGACTTCCTCACGCTGAACGGAGTTTCGATCTACGGACCGCCGGCGTTTGACTCGGCAACCTACGCGTCGCTCCAGACCGCCCTGGCGCAGACGGGCGACACGTTTCACCAGTACATCGGCGAGCCCGCCATCGATCTGATCCGGACCAACGACCAGGACAGCGGGACCATCACCGGAGGGACCTTTCAGGGCGGGTCGATCGAGGTCTTTTCGGGTCCATGGACAATCACCAATAACACGGTTCTGGGCGCGATGGCTGAGACCTATTCGCCGAGCGCCTTCGCGCTGCACTCGCCCTTCGACAGCGTGGTATCCGGTAACACGGTCACGCAGAGTGATCCCGCCGGCCACGAGTTTCGCCTGGTCGTCATGGCCGTCTCGGGGGGGGGG
>JAKAUH010000628.1 GCA_021818605.1 Planctomycetota bacterium | reverse complement strand
CGGCGAACCGGGCTTCGAGAGTGTCGCCAATGATGGGCCGCCCCTCGCGGGCGGCGACCTGGAGGGGCAGGTCCCCCGGCGCCACGTCGCGACCATCGTGGAGGAAGCGGAAGTGCGCCGGCCGCTGGCCCTCGGGCGCGGTCAGCGAGGCGTTCGTGTCGGGGCCCAGCTCGAGCAGCCGCTCCATCGCAGGATTGGCGCGGATCCGCTCGCAGCGGGGGTCCTCGGCGATCGCGATCGCGATGGGGACTGTGGCGAAGAGGGTCTCGAGCTCGCCGACGCGTTCCTTGAGGGCCCGGTTGAGCCGGACGATCTCCTGGCGGCTGCGCGATTGCGCGTCGATGTCGGTGCAGGTGCCGTACCAGCCGGCCAGCCGGCCCGCCTCGTCGCGCTGGGGCAGGACACGGCCGAGAAACCATCGGTAGGCGCCGTCGGCGCCCCGAAGGCGGTACTCGATGTGGTACTCGCTGCCCTCGCGAAGCGAGCGCTCCCACACGGCGAGCACCCGCTCGCGATCGTTGGGGTGCAGAGCCTCAACCCACACCGAATTGAGCGGCTCTCCCGGCTCGAGGCCGAGATAATCGATCAGCCGAGGGCTGGCGTACTCGACACTGCCATCCGGCCGGCAGGTCCAGACCAGATGCGGGATCGACTCGGCCAGGAAGCGGAACTTCCGCTCGCTGTCGCGCAGCGCCTCCTCGGCCCGGCGGCGATCGTCGATGTCGGTCGCGGTGCCGAACCGGCGGATGATCTGCCCGGCGGCGGCGTAAACGGGCACCGAGCGGACGATGTGCCAGCGGTAATTCCCCTCGCTGTCGCGCAGGCGGATGTCGGCCTGGAACGACTGGCCCCCCTCGACGGCCGGGTCGCGCAGGGACAGCAGCCGCCCGACGTCGTCGGGGTGAACCGCCGTTCGCCAGCCCACCGACGAGAGCGCCTCCTCGATCGACATCCCGGTGTACTCGTACCAGCGGCCGTTGAAGTATTCGACCTCGCCCTCACCGGTCGCCGTCCAGACGATGTGCGGGATCGTGTCGGCCAGGAGCCGGGCCTGATGCTCGGCCTGTCCGGCCGACCCATCGTGGCCGGCTTCCGTCTCCCGCCTGAGCGGTCCCGACGACCCCGCCGGAACGACGGTCGCCCCCGCCGATCCTTCCGCGCCAGCCGCCCCGTCCGGATCCGGCCCGTCCGCCGTCGGATCGGAGTGAGATCCCGTGCGACCCTGCGACATGCCTCGAGCCTCTGACTGGACTTTGATGCTGAATCGGAAACCGGGGATGACCAGGAAACGGGCGAGCCACCTTATGTCCTTGGCGTACCCTCGAGTTGCTGAGACCCGCCAGGAGCGCCGTCGCCACACGGAAGCCCGTCGCATGCACCAGCTTATCCCCAGGCTCGTCGAACGGGTAGCGACGTTGCGGAATTGGTCGCCGTTCCCTACCTCGGGAAGGCCCAATTCGCCGAAAGTCGCCTGCACCCGCCCCGATCGGCGCAGGCGCAGGCGCACGCGTCCACGATGCCCGCCGCGCGGCAAGAAACACCGGCCTAACAAGGACATCGAGCCGTCCGCCAGCCAGGTCGAGCTCGATCAGGCCGCCATCCGCAAGCCGTGCGAGTGGGCAGCCAACGGTTTCGGACAACAGTCCACGGGTCGATCATGGGGCGGATGTCCGGCGAATCGGGGCCCGAGTGGTCGAGAGCGCAGGACGCCGTATCGCATCAGGAGCGACAATGGATCGGAAGCCATTCGCGAGGCGTTGGCGGAGAGATTTCGAGGAGCGGGACGGAAAGCTTGTGAAGGAATCGATTCCGAAGAACAAACAGAAGAGAGCGAATATCTGCAAGTAAAGACTCCGTATGCCGTTCTGCTGCTTCACTCTTTGCTCTCCGTTCCTTTTCGACGATTCTTTCACATCCTCGGAGCCGATCCCAGCGGCGGCGGAGAAACCCGCGGAAAACGGCCAGATCGATCCGTTTTCCATGCACCTGCCCGGCGAGTTCCTGGAGCGAGAGGACATCGAGTCGGTGGCCGATGCGCGCGCAGCGGACGTGGTCTCGCCCGGAGTACCAATCCTCACCACGAATGGCACGAATACCACGGATGCGGAAAGGGCCCGGACTTTACCCCATTCGTGCCCTTCGTGAGATTCGTGGTTCCGTTTTGGTCCGCGACCGAACCCCTGGTTTTCGAGACTGTCGCCAGGATACCGGCCTCCTGGCCCGTCGCCCCGAGATCCACGGCCGCTTGCACCCGGGATCGAGAGTCGATTTCGTCAGCGTCCCTGAGCCCGGCGCGGGCTCGATCCGACCCCGACCCCGATCCGACCGGACCGGACCGGACCGGACCGGACCGGACCGGACCGGACCGGACCGGACCGGGTCAGGCTGAGAGCCTGACCGACTTCCGATCCAGGCTCGATGTTCCTCCCGGCCCATACTCCGGACCGGTTCCCATGCGACAGACTCAAGGATTCCAGGGAATGTCTCGCCTTCAAGATCTGACGCTCGCCGGGTCGATTGGCTCCAGACCCGACAGCGCCCCCTCGTCGCCCCAGAGTTGCCGGGCCTCGGCGCCGCAGAACCGGCACCTCAGATATCGGTAGGCAGGCGGTTGTCCGGTCTTCCAACCCTCGCCCGTCCATTCCAACTCCCTTCGGCGGCAGGCCGGACAGGGATCGTCGATCCATGCGTCCGAGGCCCGCATCAGGAGAGCAAACAGGTAAATCATGGGGTAAGCGAGCACGAGCACCAGTACGACAAAGGCCCCGGCCAGGATGAGGAACGAGGTATCCTGGCCTCCCGACGGTCGCAGGGCCTGCACGATCACCACAACGCTCGCCGCCCCGAGCAGGCCCATCACGACGAGTCCGATCAGCACGATGGCGACGATCACCACCCACGTCGGCAACTGGGAAATCCAACGTTTGATTCGCGTTCGACGGGCATTCATCCGCGTTCCCTGATCGTTGTCGGTCTCTGGTGGGGTGCTCTTGAGCCAGCAGGAGGCAGACCGAATTCCCTGGACCTGCAGGAGACAGACCGAATTCCTCGTGGTTTCGACGCCGAACGATGGTCAGCGCTTCGATTCTCTGGCACCGGTCAACCTGGATGGTCGCTAACTCAGGCTGAAGGCGGCCGCGTCCTCCAACGGAACGGTTCTGTCGGACGCCGCCGGGCTCGGGTTCGTCGCGCGTGGTCCCCATGCCCGCGGGTTCCTCATGCTAATCATCCAGTAACCGTCCTGGAATCCCCGGCCTTCCGTGGACACTCTCACGCCCACTCGCTCACGCTCCCTTGAGCCACCGCTCGAACCAGGCGAATGCCTCGGCCTGCATCGCGCCGTCGAACTTGTGCGGACCGGGGTAGAATGTGCCGCGGTAACGATCGGCGGCGCCGGCCTTCTGGAAGACCTCGGCGAGCATCGAATCGGCCCGGCGCATCTCGGGGACCGTGAAAAGCTGGTCCTCCAGGTTGCTCTGCACCAGGGTCGGCAGCGGGGCGCGCAGGCCGAGGATCTCGGGATAGTCCAGGTCGGCCGGTAGGCCCGGGATGTAGATCATCCAGGTGTGCGTGTAGCACTTGTGCAACAGGTAGTCGCGCCAGGTGGTCATCATGCCGACGCAGCAGGCGCAACGGATCCGGTCGTCGAGCCCGGCCAGGTAGCAGGTGCGCAGGCCGCCGCCCGAGAGCCCCGCGCAGCCGACCCGGTGCGGGTCCACGTCGTCGCGGGAGCAGAGGTAATCGAGAGCGCGCTGGTCCTCGGCCGTGAAAACTCCCGGCCAGGTCGTCCCGGCGCAGAAGAGGCTCTTGGCCATGATGTGCTCGTGCTCCGAGGCGAAGTGGTTGTACCGCTCGATCTCGTCGGGCGACTCGGGGCTCGTCTCCTTCAGGTTCTTCCGCAGCACTGGCGGCAGGTCCCCCACCCGCACCCGGCGGCTGCCGAAGGCGAACGTGTCATGAACCAGCACCGCGAATCCCCGCCTTGCCAGCTCGTTCGCCCAGCTCACGTTTCCGTAGTATTCCTGGCGGTGCTCGCGCATCATCGGGTGGACCGCATCGCCAAGCTGCGCGATCTTCCGCCAGCCGAAGTACTTGTTGCCGCCGTGGTCGTGCAGCCCCAGCACGGCCGGCAGCCGGCCCGTCGCCCCGGCCGGCTTCAGGAACACGGCCTCCGTCGGCGGCCCGTACGGCAACTGCCAGGTGAGATGCTCGATGTGCAGCCCATCGTGTTCCAGCGCGTGCTGCATCTCGCCCCTCGGCAACTCGCCCGTCTTCGGCTGCAACAGGCCCGCGTGCAGCCGGGCGCGGGCCTCGGACCGCCAGGCGTCGATGTCTTCCGCCCGGAACCGCCCGCCTCGGAACGACAGCCGCCCGGGACCGTCTCCGACCAGACCTGCCGCCCACGGCCCGTACGCGCCGATCATGTTTGGTTCCATCACAGATCGTCCCTCTCGACCTCGTTCAAAACCCATGCTTTCGGACAGTCGCGAGCCGGCATTTTCTCGGCCGGCGCCCCGCCTCGCAAGCACCGGGCGCTCCGCTCAGCTCTCAGTTCGAGAAACCCCGTTGAGACGTGAGTCGCCGGTTTTTTTGCTTTCGGCCTGATGCCCCGGCGACTCAGAGGATGTAAACGAATCGTCGAAAAGGGGCAGAGAGCAGAGAGCGACGAGCAGAGCGAAGCAGCATAACAGCACACAGATTCTTCACTTGCAGTCATTCGCTCTCTTCTATCTGTTCTTCGAAATCGATTTCTTCACAAACTCCAGGTCGCCGGTTCGCCCGGAGATGGCGAGTGAGGTTGCCCGAGCTGCCGAGTCCACCCGGCGACTCACGTCGCTGGTTCGCCCAGGACCCAGGCAGGTGGTGTTCGGCGAGGAGTGTCATTTTTCTGGCTGGGCGAGGGTGATCGAGGCGAGGTCGCCGTTTTGGACATCCCACACGAGGCAGGAAATCGCACAACCTTTTCCCTCCCTACTGTACGACTATCTTCGAGAATGCTGTATGCCGTACACGAGATTACAACCGCTTTTGCGGCAACGCGTTCGAGTCGCGACTTCGAGGATTGAGAGCGTGACGCCACGTCTGCGGCCAATCTTTCAATCCGTGTTCAATCCGTGGCTCTTCAGTTCAGTTCCGTTGGGTTGGGTTGCGGCTCGGCCGCGCTGTGCAACGAACGCAACCCACATCGGTCGGATGGATGGCCTGGTTGGCGTGCACGCATGCTGGACTCCGCCTTGCCCGACATCGGATGGTAGAGTAAGATGGAGAAAAGGCTCGTCGCCGAGGGTCGGTGAGCTGCATCGCCTGGTGGGCGTGCGGTGCCCGGTGGCGGCGGGCGGCATGAGCATGAGGACGGGGAACCAAAGCCGTCTGCCATGAAAGCCGAACTGGTGCCAGAGAATGGAGACCCTCCGATCCCGATCACGCGGGACCTGACGGTCGTGGGGCGTCGCGAGTTTTGTGACGTGGTGATCCCGCATCACAGCCTGTCGAAGCGGCATTGCCTGCTGGTGAAGACAGACGGGCTGCTGGTGATCCGCGACCTGGCCACGACCAATGGGACGAAGGTCAAGGGTCAGAAGGTGCGGTGGGCGGCACTGTTGCCGGACGATCGCATCAGCCTGGGTGCGTACAAGGTGAGGATCTACCTGGGCCCCGACGACATGCCCTCGCCATCGGAGCAGAAGCAGGCGCGCGGGCGGGCAAGCGCCGCGAGCCGGGCGGCCGGACCGGCCGTTGCAGCGGCCGCGGTCGGCTCGGCGAGCCCGCCGGTGGTCCCCGTCGGCTTCCCCGAGCCGTCGAACAGCTTCATTTCCACCGCGCCAAACCTGGCTCCGTCCGAGCCGGCGGCGCCGGCGAGCATGAGCGCCACGGGGCCGTTCGAGGACGACTTCAAGTTCGAGATCCTCGATGACGACGACGACGTCATCGACCTGGACTGAAAGCCTACCTCGGCAGAGTGATTGGATGACAGAGGGCGGGCGTCGTCGGACCGTGGGCGCTCCCTGCCTGGAGACAGGCCGAAGGCGCCCGGCGGCGGGATGCCCCGGTTCGAAGGTGCCCGCACGCAATTGAGGGCGCCTTCGAAGAATCGGGGCGCCTTCGAAGCGATGGTTCGAAGGTGCCCCGCACGCAGATGAGGGCATCTTCGAAGCGACCGGGCCTCTTCGAGGAATCCGGACGGGCAGGGCACCGCCGGGCGGCTCACCCGGGGGAAAAGCGAAACGGCGCCGGGCACGCGGGAAGCGTACCGGCGCCGTCGCTATCGGGAGCGGATCGGATCGGGGCTCAGACCCTCCGGTGGTCCCGTTGGTGACGGCCCGCCCGGGCGCGGACCGCCCGGGGCCGGTCCGGTGGGACCGGGGATGAGGACGGCACGAAGCAAGGCTCAAGGCCGCCGTCACTCCGGGTCCTCCGCCGGGGTGAAGACGAGCGATGGACGCGTCCGGGACGGCGGCCGTGACCGACCGCCGTCGAGGGGCGTCCTTCCGAATCCCCTCTCCTCCGGAGCGGGGTCCGGCTCGATCGAGTCGAGCCCGGGCAAGGCAGAGCCGGGGGATCGCCCCCGGCGCACTGGGTCGGTTCGGCCCAGCTCAGTTCGGCTCGGGGCGAGTCCGGCGCGGCTCGCGACGGACCGGCTGATTCAGCCGCTCGATCTGCCGGGCGTCCTGCGGCTCGAGCCGGCTCGCCTGGCGATTCTCGCGCTGAATGGCCTCGTACACCTCTTGCCGGTGTACGGAGATCTCGATCGGGGCCGCGATCCCCAGTCGGACCTTGTCTCCCCGGATGTCCACCACGGTGATGACGATATCATCGCCAATGATGATACTTTCGTCGCGGTGACGGGACAGGACCAGCATCGTATTCGGCTCCTTCCTCCTGCCAGCGAGGCCCGCGACCATCCCTGATCACGTTGCCCACGCCCTCGGTGACCACGACGGAGCTTGCGGGATGGCACGTTGCCAGTAGCACTTAAGCTGATGAGCCACACGGGTTACGCCGTTGCACGCAGCGGCGATAGACCGGGCAGCAGGTTAGGGGCACAGTGGACCGATCCCGTCGCCTCGAGGGGATAGCGGACCGGATACCGGCTCGAGGTCAGGACGAGCTGACGTCCCAGGCGACGGACCGGGTTGAACACCAGGGGACCCTGGAGGTTCACGGTCAGCCCGCCTCCCTCGGCGCGGTTGAGAATCACATAGATCAGGGCGGAACGCTCGTCGTCCAGTTCGAGGGAGGCCCGATCCCCCCGGCGGATCTCCACCCGGTAGTCGCCGACGGCGATCGGCGGCGCGACCAGGGCGAAGGCGAGGTCGGCCGCGGTGAGGCTCTGCAACCAGGACAGGCCCATCACGACCGGGTCGGGGAGCAGGGTGTAGTGGATGAACGAGCGAAAACCCAGCAAACCCTCCGGGATCGTGATGACGTCCGTCTCGCAGGCCTGAATCAGCCCGAAGCGGGTCGTTAGGATGTTCACTTCCTGGTTACCTCCTTGATGGTCGGTCGAGGCTGGGCCGGGGCGACCCAGCCGCCCCCGGCACGACGCCGGACGTCCTCAGCGAACCCAATCATCCACGGCGATGCGACGGAGCCGTGCCGGGGTCGATGACCCCTGGCGAGACCGCCCGGCCGCGAGGAGTAGCGGCCGGCCAGGCGGCATCCGGACGGGCGACCGACCCCCGCTGCCAGTCCCGCATCCGCTGCGATCTCTCGCCCGTCGGAGGGGGGTCGCCTTGACGCCCTTTATATCGTCCCGGGTTGCCGCGACGGCTTACTCGCCGAACAGCGGAAATCCTGATGCGATGCGCCTCGCGATGGCTGCGCCAGTCAGTCCGTTCGTAGCGGAGACGCCGCGGACCGCCCATCGCCCCGGCGGGTCTGCCGAAGGCGTGCCCAATCCGTCGCGGCCACCGGCCGCCACGGTCTTACGGAAAGCCCCCGTGAGATGTTATACCGGGATGAAACAATCGCGCGCCGGCCGTCGGCGGGGGCCGGCTCGGCCGGGCCTCGACCGCCGGAGGCGGCCTTCGGAAACCGGGAGTGCACTGGCATCATGACGCAGATCGAGATGGCCCGCGACGGCATCGTTTCCGACGAGATGGCCCACGTCGCTCGACGGGAGGGACTCGAACCCGAGCTCGTCCGCTCGGAGGTCGCCCGCGGGCGGATGATCATCCCGGCCAACACCGTTCACCTGGAGCTCGGCCTCGAACCGATGGCCATCGGCATCAAGGCCCGCTGCAAGATCAACGCCAACATCGGCAACTCCGCGGTGACCTCGAATGTCGACAACGAGCTGGCCAAGCTCCGGATGGCCGTCGAGCTCGGCGCCGACACCGTGATGGACCTCTCCACCGGCGGCCAGATCGACGCCATTCGCCGCGCGATCATCGCCGCCAGCCCGGTGCCCGTCGGCACGGTCCCGGTCTACCAGGCCATCCAGAAGGTCAAGAAGGTCGAGGACCTGACTCCCCAGGACATGCTCGACATGGTCGAGCACCAGGCCCGCCAGGGCGTCGACTACATGACAATCCACGCCGGAATCCTCCGCGACTACATCCCGCTGACCGCGCACCGGGTCACCGGCATCGTCTCCCGCGGCGGCTCGCTGATGGCGCAGTGGATGATCGCGCATGACAGCGAGAACCCGTTCTACACTCACTTCGACGACCTGTGCGACATCATGCGGCAGTATGACGTTTCGTACAGCCTGGGCGACAGCCTCCGCCCCGGCTGCATCGCGGATGCCTCCGACGCCGCGCAGTTCGCCGAGCTGAAAACCCTGGGCGAGCTGACCCGCCGGGCGCAGGAGAAGGGCGTCCAGGTCATGGTCGAGGGGCCCGGGCACGTCCCGATGGACCAGATCGCCATGAACATGGAAAAACAGGCCGTGGAGTGCAACGAGGCGCCGTTTTACGTCCTCGGCCCGCTCGTCACCGACATCGCGCCGGGGTACGACCATATCACCTCGGCCATTGGCGCGGCGCTCGCTGGCTGGCACGGGGCCAGCATGCTCTGCTACGTCACGCCCAAGGAGCACCTGGGCCTGCCCGAGGTCGAGGACGTCCGCCAGGGCGTGATCGCCTACAAGATCGCCGCGCATGCGGCCGACCTCGCCCGGCACCGTCCCGGCGCCCGCGACCGCGACGACGCGCTGTCGCGTGCCCGCTACTCGTTCAACTGGGAGGAGCAATTCCGCCTGTCGCTCGACCCCGAGACCGCCCGGCGGATGCACGACGAGACGCTGCCCCAGGAGGCGTTCAAGACGGCCGCGTTCTGCAGCATGTGCGGCCCCAAGTTCTGCTCGATGCGGATCACCGAGGACATCCGCAAGCACGCCGCCGCCACCGCGGCGCTCGTCCAGCTCGAACCGGCCCACTAATTCCCTACTGCGCCAACGGCCGGGCCGCAAAACCCGTATGAAACCAAGAGCCTGCCCGTCCGGCCATCCAGTCAAGCAGAGCGGCTGGGATGTGCCGCCCGGCCCACCCCACTACTGATGGCTTTGCGGGACATCGGACTCTGGCGTTCGTGCAAGATGGGCTGTCAGTGGCATGAGACTGGCAGGGAGGTAGTCACGTCCCCGCGAGACCGCGATAGTAGACCAGGATTGATCCAGCAAGCAGGCCATGCATGCCTCGCCCGTCGGGGGCACGGACGTTGTCCCAGTAGCGGGCACAGCGAATGGTGTGCTCGGGGAAGAGAATGACCGACCAAGCTCCAGGCCGCACAACGAGTACTGCTGGGATCGTCCCAAAACTCCCGGGATCGTCCCAAAACTCCCACCGGCAACTTGACACTTTACGCGACAAAGCGTCGAGATTTCGGCGCCGAACCCGGGGAAGGAGGCCAATCCGCCCGCCGCGAGG
>JAKAUH010000761.1 GCA_021818605.1 Planctomycetota bacterium | reverse complement strand
TCTCGTCTCGTCTCGTCCCGTCCCGTCCCGTCCCGTCCCGTCCCGTCTCGCGGCCGGTCTCGCCGGCCGCGTTGACTGGTGAACAACCAGGGCATCGCCCAACAGGATGGCCTGCCTCGGTCGGTCACTCGCGGGTTTCAGCGGTGAGGAAACCCGAGGGCGACCGGTCGTGATTTGGCAACTCGGTCGGCTTCGTCGAATTCGCCGTCCTCCAGAGACGCGGGCCCGGCCTCGGCGCGGGGGTATTCAGACCCTTGCGAGTGAGCCGGCAGAATGCCAGGTCGAAATCGCCGCGCCAGCCTGGCGCTGAGAAATCCGTGGGGTAGAACCAGAAGACACCGGCGAGGATCGCCGCCAGTCCGATCAATCGCGGTGTGGCGCGATCGCCGGGGCTCGGCCTGGAGCCGTTAGCCGGCACCGAAGCGAGCCCATGATCGTGGCCGATCCCCAGGACGACCAGGGCCATCACGGACGGCAGGTAATGGAAGCAATAGCCGGGCACGCCGAAATGGATCAGCAGGTGGAACGCCAGTGCCGGGACGATGCTGAGGACGAGCAGCAAGGCGAGGAAGTGGCCACTCTCGAGACGCCAGAGCCGGAGCCCTCCCCGGGGCACGAACAGAAGCGCAGGGCCGAGGGTCCACAGGAGTGCCATCGCCAGCTTGACGGAATAGCGCATCGGACCGTCGACCAGGCCCAGATGCCAGTACGAATTCCGGGCGCCGGTCTCGTGAGCGAACCGGGCAGAGGCAGCGCGGTAGTTTTCCCAGCCGCCGGCATCGACGATCATCGGGACGGCCCATGCGAGGTTCAGAGCGGCGAAGGCGATGCCCGCGAGGACCGCGCGTCGCCATCGGTGCTGCCAGAGGATGACGAGAAACACGGGCAACCAGAGCACGCCAATATCGGGGCGATAGCCGGTTCCCACGGCCAGCAGGGTGGCAGCGGCGAGGGGTTGCCAGGCCTCCGGCCGCCGATGGCCGCGGATCGCGACCCCCAGCAAGAACGAGCCCACCACCACGATCGCCGTGTAGTTGCCCGCGATCGCGCCATAACCCCAGAAAACCGGCCCGACACCTAGCAACAGGGCGGCCGCGGCTGCGACCGACGGACGAACCAAAGCGCGCAACCACCACCAGACGCTGACCATCGCCAATGCGCTGGCGATCATGTCGAGGACGATGAAGCCGCGGTAGGCGTCGTTCCCGATCAGCCCGATCCCTCGTGCCAGCGTCTTGAACAGGGTATGGTGCATCGGAAACCATCGCCCCGCGATGTCCTGTAGGAACCCGAACTCATCGCTCTCCATCGGTTGCGTGCGTGCCACTGGCCATCGAGTCAGAAGCACGAAGGCCAGCGCCAGTGCCACGGCGGCAAGGATCGCCGACCAGCTTGGCTCGTTCGTCGAGCCGTCGTTATCCGCACGGCAGGAGGGAGCAAACATCCTTGTTGCCATCCGATTGGGTCTCCTTCCCGAAGTCAATCTTGATCCAACGGATCGGTCGGTCAGGCCGGTCACGGCGCGATTGTCGTCTCCGGCCCTCGTGAGATTATCCCTCTCCTGCGATCCGTGCAACCCGACTGCGATCGTGCAAGCCAGACGGCAGGTCGGCCACTGGATTGGCCAGGTCGCTGCTCCTGGTATGATGGAGCACCCCTCCTCGGCCAGCGGGCCTTGCGAGAGATCTGGCAAGGAGTCTTGACCCAATCCCAGAGCCCCACCGATCTGGACTGCCGACCGTAGCGTAGCTCCAGGTCGAGAACCGAGAGTCGTGCGCCAAACCTGCTTCCTGATGTCCAGGATCAACAAGCCGAACGAAAGGGTCAAACGGAGAGCAACAGAACGAAACGGAGCAGGCAGACGGACGCCTGCTCTTGTCCAGACCGGCCGATCGCTGCACAATTGTTGGAAGTTAGTCGAGGCGGATCTCGGCCCGGTCGTTCCTTCCACCGTCGCAACCTCGGAGACTCGAACTCATGGCACTCGCCACGCGACGGATCCTCGGAATCGGGGGGCTACTGGGCGTCGGCCTGATCGCCGCGGCCGCCCTGGCGGGAGACGCGCCGCAGAATAAGACCGCTGTTGCTCCGGTCGAGCGCTACGACGCCGACGAGCTGGAGCACTGGGCCTACCAGCCGGTCAAGCGGGGGACACCGCCGGACGTGAAGGCGTCGGCGTGGGCCCGCAACCCGATCGATCGGTTCATCCTGGCGGAACTGGAAGGCATCGATTATTCGCCCGCACCCGAGGCGAGCCTCGTCGAGTTGATCCGCCGCGTCACGTATGACCTGACGGGCCTGCCGCCGACTCCGGCCGAGGTCCAGGCGTTCCAGAGCGACCACCGGCTGGACGCCTACGAGCGGCTGGTCGACCGGCTGCTGGATAGCCCGCATTTCGGCGAGCGCTGGGGTCAGCACTGGCTCGACCTGGCGCACTACGCCGATTCCAACGGTTTCGAGATCGACGCCGAGCGGCCCGACGCCTGGCGGTATCGCGACTGGGTCGTCCGGTCGCTCAACCAGGACATGCCGTACGACCGCTTCGTCACGCTCCAGCTCGCCGGCGACGAGCAGGGTCCAGGCGACCACGACGCCCTGATCGCCACCGGCTTCTGCCGGTGCGGCCCGCGTGAGGTTGTCGGCGGAAACGTGATTCCGGAGGAGAAGCGGCAATCCGAGCTGTCCGAGATCACCGGCACGGTCGGCTCGGTCTTCCTGGGTCTCACCGTCGCCTGCGCCCGCTGTCACGATCACAAGTTCGACGCGATCCCGACGACCGACTACTACCGCCTCCAGGCGTTTTTCGCGACGTCCGAGTTGGAGGACGTGCCGATCGCCGGCAAGGCCGAGGCCGACGTGTTTGCCGCCGCCCAGAAGGCGCTCGGGCAAAAGGCCGCCCCGTTGCGGAAGCAGCTCGCCGAGCTCGAGGCGCCCTATCGCCAGGCGATCCGCGCCCGACGGCTCGGCATGCTCTCGGCCGGGGAGCGGGCCGTCGTCAACACACCCGCGGCGAACCGAACGGCCGCCCAGAAGCGGCTGGCGCAGGGACTTGAGACCTCGCTGCGAGTCACCTGGGAGGACGTCGCGACCGCGGTGGCGGCTGATCCGCGGGTCCATCAGCGCCGCGAGGCACTCAAGCGGGCCATCGAGGAGATTCAGCACACCCTGCCCCGTCCGCCGGCGCACGCCATGGCGCTCGTCGACCACGGCTCGACCAGGACCGAGACGTTCGTCCTTCGCCGCGGCGACTTCCGCAGCCGCGGCCCGAAGGTCGAACCCCGGCCGCCGGGCGTCATCCTGGCGTCGCACCAGGATCTCGCCTTCACCGAGGCATCGATTGTTCCGGCGCCCGGCAAGACCGGCCGTCGCGCGGCCCTGGCGCGGTGGCTGACCGCGCCCGACAACCCGCTGACCGCCCGCGTGATGGTCAATCGCCTGTGGCAGGGGCACTTCGGCCGGGGGATCGTCACGTCGCCGAGTGACTTTGGCGTCCGCGGCGAGCTGCCCAGCCATCCCGAGCTGCTCGACTGGCTGGCCTCCGAGCTGGTTCGAAACGGCTGGAGGCTCAAGCCGATCCACCGGCTGATGGTGACCTCCTCGACTTATCGCCAGTCCAGCCGGCCGCGGCATGACCTCGCCGCTGAGGACCCCGAGAACTCGCTGTTCGGCCGGATGAACCGCCGCCGCCTGGACGCCGAGGGACTCCGCGACGCCCTGCTCGCGGTCTCCGGCGAGCTGAATCCGAAGGCCGGCGGCCCGGGCGTGCTGGCGCCCCTGGAGAAGGAAGTCGAGGCATTGATCTTCACCGAGGCCGAGGTCGTCGACCTCTGGCCCGAGGATCCGGATCGCGCCGAGCACCGCCGCCGGTCGCTCTATCTTTTCCGCAAGCGGAACGTGCGCTATCCGCTCCTCGATTCGTTCGACGCCCCCGACACCCAGACCGCCTGCCCGCGCCGCGAGGCCAGCACCCACGCCCTCCAGGCGCTCAATCTATTGAATGGCGAGTTCTCAACGGGTTGTGCCGAAGCCCTGGCGCGGCGAGCCCTTGCCGGTGAAGGCGACGAGCCCGCCCGCATTCGCCGGCTCTACCGGCTCGTCCTGGCTCGCAAGCCGACGGGCGCTGAGCTCGACCGTGCAATCGCATTCCTGACGTCGCAGGCCGGGCGGATCGGCGACGGTCCATCGTCGCATCACGGGGCGTGGGCCGACCTGGCCCTGGCTCTGCTCAACTGCAACGAGTTCCTCTACGTCCCCTGACCCAGCGAGGGTGATTCCGAGATGACTCCGACATGGCCTTCGAGCCGTCGATGCCCCGGTCCGCAGCCGTTCCAACCGCGCAGCCGTCGCGAGTTCCTCCGCGCGGCCGGCTGCGGCTTCGGCCTGCTCGGGCTGGCCGACCTGCTGGCCCGCGAGTCGCAGGCCGGCACGCCGGCCAACCCGCTGAGTCCGCGGCCCGGGCATTTCCCGGCCCGCGCGAAGCGTTGCATTTTCCTGTTCATGACCGGCGGCCCGAGCCAGATGGACCTGTTCGACCCCAAGCCGCTGTTGAACCGGCTCGACGGCCAGCCGCTTCCCCCCAGCTTCGGCAAGATCCACAGCCAGTTCCTCGAGAACGACCCACTCTGCCTGGGCAGCCACCGGCGCTGGGGCAAGTACGGCCAGTCGGGGATGGACATGTCGGACCTGATTCCGAACATGCACCCGCTCGCCGACGACATCGCGCTCATTCGCTCGTGCCACGCCGACAGCGTCATCCACGCCCCGGCCATGTACCAGATGAATACCGGGCGGGTGATGATGGGCTTTCCCAGCCTGGGGAGCTGGGTCACGTATGGGCTGGGCTCCGAGAGCGAGGACCTGCCGGCGTTCGTCGTGATGACACAGCCGCAAGGGACGCCCGAGGGCGGCGCGCCGTGCTGGGGCGCGGGATTCCTGCCGGCGCATCATCAGGGGACGCTCTTCCGCGGCGGGCCCGCGCCGATCGTGAACCTTCGCCCGCCCGAGGGCGTCACCGAATCGCGGCGGCGGGGGATGCTCGACCTGCTGAAGTCGATGAACGAGCAGGACCTGGATCCGGCCGACACCGAGCTCTCGGCGCGGATCGCGACCTACGAACTGGCCTTCCGCATGCAGAGCTCGGCGCCTGAGGCCGTGGACATCTCGCGCGAGCCGGCGGCCACCCGGGCGCTCTACGGCCTGGACGACCCGCGGACCGCTGAGTTCGGCACGCGATGCCTGCTGGCCCGTCGGCTGGTCGAGCGCGGCGTCCGGTTTGTGCAGCTTTATTCCGGCGGGGGGCCCGTGGCCTGGCAGTGGGACGCCCACGACGACATCGACGCCAACCACGAGAAGATGTGTGGCGCCACCGACCGGCCAGTCGCGGCCCTGCTCACCGACCTGAAGCGCACCGGCCTGCTGGAGGACACCCTGGTCGTCTGGGGCGGCGAGTTCGGCCGCACTCCGGTCCGCCAGGGCGGCGGCCGCGGCCGCGATCACAATGCCACCGGGTTCACCATGTGGATGGCGGGAGGCGGAGTCAACGGTGGGACGATCCTGGGTCGCACCGACGAGGCCGGTGTCAAGGCGATCGCGGAGCCCGCCCACGTCAACGACATCCACGCCACGATCCTGCATCTGATGGGCCTCGACCACAAGCGGCTCACCTTCCTGCACAGCGGTCGCGACGAACGGCTGACCAACGTCGGCGGCCGAGTGCTGAAGGGGTTGCTGGCGTGACCGTGTTCGCAGGCGGACACCCGCAATGGCAAGGCCCACCGCAAGCGGCTCGGCGCGGCTCGCGGTGGGTCTCGATCGTCGGATCATTCCTTCTCAGCCATGCCGGTGCCGCCGCACCTGCGGCTTCGCCGCGTGCTTCCTGAACGCGGTGTGGACCACGTGAGAGGCCTTGTGGGCCCCTTGCTTGTGGCTCGTCGTCGAGCCGGTCGTCGTCGAGCTGTTACTCGAGCTTCCGGTCGTGCCGGTGGATGTCGTCGAGGTGTCCGCGCTGGCCGTCGTGCTGATGAGCGGGGTGGACAGCGTCGAACTGCCGTTGGTCGTTGTCAGCGGTGTGCTCGTCGGGTTGTTGCTTCCGCTGCTGGACGAGCTGCTGCTCGACCCGGACGAGCTGCTCGACCCGGACGAGCTGCTGCCGCTGCCGGACGAGTTGGTGCCCGGCCCGGATGAGCTGCCGCGACCGTCGTCGCTGTCGCCGTCGCCGGGGCCATTTGTCTTGAGGTTGGCCAGGTCGGTCTGGATGGCGGTTTGATCGGCGGCGATCCTGGCGAGCTGGGACGAGGTGACCCCCGAGTCGTTGATGGCGGTGGTCAGGTCGGTGATCGTCTGGGTGATGGTGGCCGAGCTGACTCCGGCGGACGACAGCGCCGAGGTGATGTCGTTCACCGCCGTGGTCGTCGAGCCGCCCGAAATGGTCAACGCGGTCGCCAGCTCGTTGACACCCGTGTCGAGTGACTTGACGTCGATGCGTGAGGTGGCCTGCTTGAGGATGGCCTGGCTGTCAGTCGCGAGGCTGGTCAGGTCGCTGACCGTGACCTTCGAGGTCGACGCCAGGTTGGCCAGGTCGGTCTGCAAGGTCTGGATATCAGTCCGGAGTTGTGACGTCTGGCCGGCGGAGCCGGAGGACGTCGAGGAGCTGCTCGGAGCCAGCACGGGGCCGGTGACGACGCCGATGGCATTCAGTGCCGAGCCCAGGAGATCGCCGCCGAAGTCGGATAGCACCATGCGCTGCTCCAGGTGCTCGCCGAGTCCGATTGCGGGCCTCAGCCGCCGCGGGTTCCGGCCGCGTCTTTTCCGCAGCCAGCCGGGCGCCATCAAGAATCGTCCCAGGGATCGGGACAATGGAGAAAGACCGTGGGCGCTCATGTTCCCTGACCTCTTTGGGGTTGAATCGGTGGTCACCGGTTTCAGATTGGATGACAGGCTCACCGGAATTGGTCGAGCGGTCGCGCGATCCAGAGGGTCGGGGGCGGGGCGCCGACGCCTCGTCGTGTCAGTCGCACCGAACTCGATCCATCCTTACCAACGGACCGGGAGACAGGAAGCGCGCGCCGATGCGGGATGCCGGCGTGGGCCGCCCCTGCGTTGCGTTTTCTCAAGGCTCGGCGCGAAGGCGGTCGCGGAGCACGCGCGCGTCGGCATCGCCGATGGCGGCGGCCTCCTCGGCGCTGGCCAGGGCCGAGGCGACGTCGCCGCGGGCCTGGTGGGCGAGTGCCAGGTTGTAATGGATTCTGCCGATGGTCCTGCGGTCGGCGGTACTGTGAAGAGCCCGGCGAAGGTCGGCGATGGCCTCAGCGGGCCGGCCCGACCGGTACGCCAGGATTCCGCGGTTCAACCGCGCCGCCGCGAGGTTCGGATCAAGCTCGAGAGCGCGCGAGTAGTCGCGAGAGGCCCGATCGGTGTGGCCCAGTCCCTCGGCGGCCAGGGCACGGTTGAAGTAGCCCTCGGCGCGGGATGGTGCCAGGGCGATCGCGATGCTGAACGCCGTCTGGGCCGCGTCGTAATGCTTGAGGCGGTATTCGCACAGGCCCAGGTAGAAGTTGGGCCAGAAGTCCTGCGGCCGGCGGTCGAGGCCCCGGCGAAACTGTTCGGCGGCCTCCAGGAACCGGCCGGCGCGCAGCAGCGATCGACCCAGGTCGTAGTGATCCAGCGGAGAACTCGGGGAGGACCTGGACGACGACGGACCGTGGCTGCGGCCCGTCGCACCGGCGAGGGATCGGACGAGACGGCCGATTGCCGGGATCGGACCAAACGCGGCGCGAGCCTCCTCCAGAACGCTCAGCACCTCGCGCCGGGCCTCCGACTCGCCGTGTCCGGACGCCATCTGCACCCGGACCTCGGCCCAGGTCGCGACCAGCTCGAGCAGGTCGCCCCGGATCTGGTCCTCGAGCCGCGCGGCCGCCTCGTCCGACGGCGGATCGGGGTCGAGTAACAGGTCGCGATCGTCCCAGATGCTCCGGATGTTGCGGAGCAGCGCGTTGGCCTCGGCGCCGCGGGGCGGATCCACGCCGTAGCGGAATCGCACCTGCTCGGCGAGATGGTGCAGCGTCTCGGCGCGCTGGCCGCGGTGTGCGGCGCGAAGCAGACGGTTCAATTCGCCGGTTAGATGGTGCGCGTCGGGAAACCAGACGGCATGCTCCAGCCCCCGGCGCACCGCGAACTCGGCGTCCGCGAACCGGCCGGCCGTGCACAGGTCGCGGGCCCGGCCGAGGTAAGCCTGCGCCTCTTTCTGGCGCTCCGTCGCGCTGCGAGAGACGATCGCACCCGCTGCGAGGATCGACACCATCGACAGGATGAACGCCCAGGGTCCCGAGTCCCACGACTTGCGACGGCGCCAGAGCTTCCTCAGCAGATCGACCGGCCGATTGGGTACGCCCTTGAGCGGCTGGTGCTCAAGCTGTCGCCGCAGATCCTCGGCCAGAGAGGCGGCGTCGTTGTATCGGGCCGAGGGGCGCTCGGCCAGGCACCGCGTCAGGATATCCGCCAGCCCAACGCCGACCTCGGGATTCCGCTGCCGCAGCGGGACGAAGCTGGTTTCCTCGGAACCCGCACCGGCCCGCGATCCGCCCAGGGCCTCGCGGAGCAACAGCCCCAGGGCGTACAGGTCGGCCCGATGGTCGACCGGGACCGGAATCGGCTTGCCGACCGTCACGGCCTCCATCGCCGCGCGGTGCTCGGGCGCCATCCAGCCCGGCGTCCCACCGATCCGCTCGGGGAACCGCTCGCCGGCGCCGATCGGCCGGCATGCCAGGTGGAAGTCCAGCAACATCGGTGAACCATCGGATGCGATCAGCACGTTCGACGGCTTCACGTCCATGTGGACGAGCCCATGCGCGTGGGCCTCGTGAAGCGCATCGGCCAGCCGGATGCCGATCCAGCAGATCGCGTCCACGTACGAGACCTGCTCGAGGCCGCGACGGTAGGGCCGATCCAGCGGCGTCGGGTCAGGCCCGGCCGCCTGGAGCCGGTCGAGCACGTGCACGATGTCGCGCCCCCGGCGATCGGCGGGCGGGATCGGCGCCAGGACCTCGAGGGTTTTCGCCAGGCTGGCCCCGCCAAGATATGGCATGCATAGTGCACGAAGGCGGCGCTCGGGGAACGTATGCTCGGAGAACAGCGGGATGATGTTGGTATGCTGAAGACGGGCCAGCGAGAGGTGCTCTTCCTGGTCGTCCGAGAGGACCTTCAACACGACGGGGCGGTCGGCCAGGGTCGGCTCGGAGGCCAGGAACGTCCGGCCCGAGGCACCTCGGCCCAGCTCGGCTCGAAGGTAGAATGGCCCCAGATGCTCACCGACCTCCGGCAGCGGGGCCACCCCGATCAATGGGCGAAGCAGCCGGTCGCAGCCCAGGAGGATCTCCAGTTCGTCCTTCCAGCGGGGATACCGGCGGAGGATCTCGCTCGTGGGCATATCCTCGCCCGAGTCCCGGCGGAGGCTGACCTCCTCGTAGATCAGCCGAACGACGGCCTCGTCGTCAAGGCCAGGATAGCGGCCGATGACCTCGTCGGCCAGGACGCGATCCCCCCGCGACCACGCGGCGGCCATGGCGTTGACCTCGCGGCTGAGCCACGACTCGCCAGCCGGGGCACCGGGTGAAGAGTCGGGTGGAAGGGCCGTGCGGGATCGTAGCGAGGGGTCGGCTTCGGAATGGCCAGGCCGCGCGGGAGGCATCCGTCATTCCTCCTCGCCGTCGCCGCTCGCGGAGGTCGCGGACGACCGGCGTGGGATCGCCATCCGTCGCGCCAGGTCGTACAGGATGCGGCGGACGCTCCCCTCGTGCATCCCGACTCGCCGGGCGATCTCGGCATTCGGCAAGCCCTGCCGCTTGAGCCACAGGATCTCGCGGTGGCCGGGGTTGCACTCGTCCAGCATTCGCTCCCACAGCTCGCGCTCCTGCGCGATCTCGCTGG
>JAKAUH010000769.1 GCA_021818605.1 Planctomycetota bacterium | reverse complement strand
CGGCCCGGGCTTTCACCCGGCCGTCGCTGGACCGGCCGGCCGGCCGGCCGGTGAATTTCGGATTTCTTCGGATTCGCCATCACCCACGGTGCAAAAGCGATGCCACGGTTGGCGGCGCCCGAGCGGTAAGCGAGGGAAAGCATCCCGCCGCCTGCCACAACGCGACCTTTGCCAGAAGGGCCCATCGCCACGAATTCCGTCCGGACACGCCCAATCGGAATACGCAGCATCTCGCCTGGACGGACAGACTGTTCCAGAAAACGACAGGTTTCGGCGCCCCGGCTAACGCCCAATCCCGAGGCTTGACCGCCGCGAAAGCAATCAGGCCCGGTCGGCGCGGAGGCATGGCTCGGGGCGGCGAGGCCGTCTGGACTGGCCGGTCCGGGCCGTCTATGGTAGGTTTCGCGCCGGGGAGCCGGTGAGACAGGAGGCGGCCGGGCCCCACACGTCGTTGCCGCCCGCCTCGCGGGAGCCGCACGGAGAGCTGGCCGATGCCACGATCACGCATGATCCGGTTGTCCACCCTGGTCGTTCTGCTGGTGGGAGGCCCGTCGATCGCCCGCGCCCAGGACGCGGCGGCGGGGCGAGCCGCGCCCCGCGCGAAGGCTCCGGCCGGCGCCCCGGCCGGCCGGCCGGCCCTCACGCTCGCCCAGGCGAAGGCCCAGGCCGAGCAGAACGCGGCCCGGATGAACTGGCTGCTGGACAAGTGGGAGCGCCAGAGCGCTGCCCTCAAGACGCTCGATGTGGTCATCTACCGCGTCGACAAGGACTCCAAGTGGGATAGCGAGGACCACTACGAGGGTCGGGCGATGTTCCAGAGTCCCAACCTGGCCTACCTCGACTTCGCCCGGATCAAGCGGCTCCCTGACCAGAAGGGCCGGCTCGTCGATGCGATCGATCCCAAAACCAAGAAGCGCGTGACGACACGCACGGATACGATTGTCTGCGCCAGGGACGACGTGTGGCACTACCGCCATGAGACCCGCCAGATCCTGATCTTCCCGCTGGCCCGGGGCGACCGGCAGCGGGCGCTCGACGAGGGGCCGCTGCCGTTCCTGTTCAACATGCGGAAGAAGGACGCGCTGGCCCGGTACGACATGACCTACATGGGTGAGGACAAGAAGTACTACGCCGTGCGGGTCTATCCGAAGCTCAAGGAGGACCAGGAGACGTTCAAGTCGGCGTTTCTCTACCTGGACAGGAGCTATCTGTTGCCATCGCGGATCGTGCTGATCTCGCCGGACGCCAAGAGCCTCAGGGATTACCAGCTCGTCGTGATCCGGCCCAACCAGCCGGTCGACGGGAAGTATTTTCAGGGCAAGGTGTACAAGGACTGGCAGGTTCTGAAGAACCCCGGGGCCGACGTTGCCGCTGGGAAGAATGCGAGTCCGCCGGCCGGTGCGGGGGCAAGGCCCCGGCGTTGACCGGCCGCGACGGCGGAGGCTCGGTCGTTTGACCCACCTTCCTCGCCAGCTTATAATCACCGCGGTCAGCGCTCGATTGAATCGGCCTGCGCCCGCGGACAACGGCGAGCGGCCGGGATCGGTATCGCGGCGGATTGCCGACCTGGCGACCGCCCCGGGCTTCCGGTCCTGACGCCGGCGGTGCCGACCGGCGCGGGTCCGCCCCGTCGGTAGGGAGCCCGACTACCATGATCCCCCACCGCGCCATGAGCCTTCGCCTCCTGCCGCGGCTGCTGCTCCTGATCGCGGGAATCCTCGCCGTCTCCACCGGCCCGGACGCGTTCGCCCAGCAGCCGCAGGCTTCGGCGGACCAGACCCCCGGCCAGTTCTTCCCGATCGTCGAGCCGATCACCACCGAGACCATCGAGCGGGTGCGCCGCGCGGCCCGGCAGCTCGTCGACACCACTTCCGAGAAGGGCAAGCGCCCGATCCTGGTGTTCGAGTTCCTGCCCGGCGACGTCCCCCCCGGCACCAGCGAGTTCGGCGCCTGCTACGACCTGGCCAACGTGATCTCGCGCGACCTGGCCGGCGCGGCGCTCACGGTCGGTTACACACCCAGGCCCATCCGTGGCTATGCGGTCTTGCCCGTGCTCGCGTGTACCGAGATCGTCATGGGGCCCGAGTCGAGCCTCGGTCCGATCACGCCCGAGGGGCAGCCGTTCGACGCCGCCTATCGCGAGCTCGTCCGCTTCCTGGCCCTGCGCAAGACCCGCGATCCCGACCTCTTGCTGGGCATGCTCGACCGCGACGCCGACCTGCGGCTGGTCCGGACGGCGGATCGCTCGGTGCACTACGTGCTGGCCGAGAACCTCGACGCTTTTCAGAAGACCCACCAGGTGGTGAGCGAGCAGCCGGCGTGGGACGGCGGCCTGCGCGGCGTGCTGACCGCCCAGCGTGCCCGCGACGAGGGCTTCTCGAAGCTCACGGCCGCGTCCAGGGCCGACGTGACGGCGGCGTACCGGCTATCCGGCGAGGCGGCCATCGACGACCCGACCCTTGACCAGATTCCCAAGCCGGTCTGGGTCCGCCTCGAGGGCCCCCTCGACGCCGTGATGGTGGCGCACCTGACCAAGCGGATCGAGCAGGCCCGCCAGGAGAAGGCCAACCTGCTGATCCTTCAGCTCAACAGCCCCGGCGGGAGCGCCCAGGTGGTCGACGCTCTGGGCGACCTGCTCTCCCGGGTCAATGACCTGAAGACGGTCGCCTACATCGACGACCGCACCGTCGGCCTGGCCGCGCTGGTTCCCTTCGCCTGCCGCGACATCGTGCTGAGGAAGTCCGCCCGACTCGGCGACGCCCGGCCGTTCTTCGGCGCCCGGGGCCGTCGAGCCGGCGGCGACCTGAGCCAGCGACAGGCCTCGGTGCTGGCCGCCAAGGCCGCGCTATGGGCCCGGATGCGCAACAAGCCCGAGGCCCTCGCCCGCGCCATGGTCGATCCCTCCGTCGAGGTCATCGAGGCCCGCGACAACCAGACCGGCGCGACCCGCCTGGTGGGCCGCGACGAGATCGAGCAGGACCCCGGCCGGTATCAGGCGCTCAAGGTCCGCAAGGAGGCCGGCGCTGTTCTGACGATGATCGGCGCCGAGATC
This sequence comes from Planctomycetota bacterium, assembly GCA_021818605.1. GTDB lineage: Bacteria > Planctomycetota > Planctomycetia > Isosphaerales > Isosphaeraceae > JAKAUH01. The sequence goes on along the minus strand of JAKAUH010000769.1, from coordinate 6,872 downwards.
GCCTCGTACGGCCTGGGCAAGGTCGTCGCCGACACCGAGCAGTTCAAGTCGCTGTACGGCCTGCGCGGGAAGAACATCGCCATCGAATCGCCCGGATGGGTCGACTCGATCGTCGCGCTCTTGACCGACCCCTATGTGAGCTGGCTGTTGCTGTTCGTGGCCGTCATGATGCTGGTGGTCGAGCTGAAGCTCCCCGGCATCGGCCTGCCGGCGATCATCTCGGCGCTGGCGTTTTTGCTCTACTTCTGGAGCCACTACCTCAGCGGCACCGCCGACCAGCTCGAGATCATCCTGTTCCTGATCGGGCTGGTTTGCCTGGCGCTCGAGCTGTTCGTTGTGCCGGGGTTCGGCATCTTCGGCATCAGCGGTATCCTGCTGATGCTCTACAGCATCGTGCTGGCCAGTCACACGTTTGTCTGGCCGACGAAGGACTACGAGTACCGCGAGCTGGGCGGTACGCTCTTGCGGCTGACGATCGTGCTGGTGGGCGTCGGGGTGATCGCGGCCATCCTGGCGCGGTTCTTCCCCTCGCTGCCGCTATTCAACCGCTTGATCCTCAAGCCCGAGCCGTGGACCGGTGTCGAGGCCGAGGATGCGGCCGAGCGCGCCGCCGCGCCCGAGGGCTACGAGTCGCTCGCCTTCCTGATCGGCGAGACCGGCCGGACCACTTCCCCCCTGCGACCCACCGGCAAGGCTCGCTTCGGCGGCGACGTGGTGATCGACGTGGCCAGCGTCGGCGGTTATGTCGAGCCCGACAGCCTGGTCGAGGTCGTGGATGTCCAGGGCTCGCGGGTGATGGTGAAGAAGGTCTGAGCGAGCCGGGCCCAGGTCGCATCTCCCGGCTCACGTCTCCGCATCGGTGGTGGAAACAGGAAGACACGGGACCGGGCTGTTGACGCAGCCTGCGCCAGGGTGTATACCTGAACCCATCAGGGCGTGCGAACCGTCCGATTCCATCCGCGGTGTGCGAGGCACGCCGGGCTGGACGCCAGTCCGCGCCCGCATCGCATCAGAACGAGCGGGCCGGTCCTCGGAGGCCAACCATGAGACGTCTGCGGTTCCCCGGCGTGATGCCCCGGCCTGACGACCTGTCGCTCGTCGCCTTCGCCGTCGGGCTCGCCATCGTGTTGATCCGGCCCGGCCTGGCTTCCCAGGGGGCCCGCGACGTCATCCGGGCCAGGACCGTCGTGTTCCAGACCCTGAGATTGACTGTCCCGAACGTGCCCGAAGGAGCCAGGCTCCCCCTCATCGTCTCGATGACCATCCACCCCAATGGCGACCCGCGGCTGTCGTTCATCGCCCAGGATCGCTGGTGGCTCCGTCTCGCGGTCGATCAGAACGGCAAACCGGACGTGAGTTTCTTGCACAGCTATCGATCGCAGTGGGTGATATCTCTAGCGATTGCGCTCCTCCAGCCCTCGGGATCGCCCTCCGTCGGGCTGCGGAAGGACGACGGATCTAGGGCAATCGATATGAATGTATACCGTTTCACGCCGTCCATGACATTGGAGGGCGCAAACCGTGAACGCGTGTGGTTGCATGCAGCCGGTTCCGACGTAGATCAATCCTGGATCCGGCTTGAAAGGAGGTCGGAACAGTCCCTCCTTTCGCTCGACTACGTGACTGATCGACAGTCGTCCATTCTGTTCTCTCCGAAGGAACCAGCTCCTTACAGTATGCTCGGCATTCCCGAGGGCGGTCCGCCGAGTCTGGAACTCCATCGTGACAATCGGTTTCCCGCCGTCGAGGCCAGTCTGGATGCGACGGACCGCTCGTTCATCCGGCAGAACGATCGGACGACAGGCCAGAGTCTGACGATCCACTGACCGTGCCCCGACCGCCGGCATGCCTCCGCTTTACCCGCCCACAACCAACCTTGATCGAGCAATCACCATGCAGAACTCCGATGCGTCGACATCGAATCGCGGTCAGGAGATTCCGGGCGAGGCATGCGTCAGGAACGACCCGGGCCGTCCGGCCCCGGCATTTGCGAGCCGGTGGCGTCGGCGCGCCTGGGCGGGCCTGCTGCTCGTCGGGATCTTCGCCATCGGCCATTTTGCCGGAGCCGCGCAGAAGGAGCAGGAGCTGCTCAAGGCCCAGGAGATCCAGGCCGAGCGGTTCGAACTCCGGGGGCCCGACAACGTGCTGCGGGCGTCGCTGTTCAAGGGGCCGAAGGGCGGGGGTTACCTCTCGTTCTTCGGCAAGGACGGCAAGCCGGGGCTCTCGCTCGGCCTGAACGGGGACGGGATGCCGGTGATCTCGCTGTACGACCGCCAGAGCAGGATGAAGCTTGGTCTGTCGGTCGACCCCGAAGGCGGGAACCCGCAGCTCGTCCTGTTCGATGACAACGGCGAACCGGCGGTCCACCTGGGCGTCCCCAGGGGCTTCGGCCCCGACATCACGGTCGGCCGGAAGGATAAGGGCCGCGTCTCGATCTTCCTCACCAAGGACGGCGATCCGTCGATTCAGGTGCTCGATCAGCGCGGGGATCCTCGGCTCGCCCTGGGCCTCTCCGGCGAGGAACCGTCCATCTCGCTGTTTGGGCCGAAGAATGTCCTCCGATCATCCTGGCGGGTCCTCGCCGACGGATCGGCGGCCTTCTCGATGTACGACGGCAAGGTCCAGCGCCGCCTTGTCATCGAGGTCGACCACAACGGCAAGCCATCCATCCGCTTCCTCGATCCCGCGGCTCGCACCGTCCGGGAGGTCAAGTAAGCTTGCGGACAGAGTGCGAACTGGCCTCGTCGATGGATTGGTCGTGTCGAAGGAGACGGTGATGCACGCGACCGCGTTGCGAGTCGGACTCGCGGCCACATTCGTCGTGCTCGGCCTGGCGGTCCACCCCGATGCCGCCCAGAAGGGCGGCCCGCCGGCCGTGGCGAAGGTCGACCGACCGGCCCTGATGCTGGGGGAACTCGCGAAAGACAATCCGATCCTGACCCTGCGGCCGCGCGCAGTCCAGGAAGCGTGCTTACGCTACTGTCCCGGCGACGATTACCGCGCCCTGCGGGCGACGTGGGACGAGGCGGCCGCCTCGCCCACCTATACCATCACGTTCTTCCACACCGAGGGCCTGAGGCGCGGCGGGCGAGTCGGCGACCGGAACTTCGAGGAACTCTACCAGTACGACATGACCCTGGCCTCGGACGGGAGCCTCATCGAGGAACAGCCGCATCCGGTCACGCTCGCCCACGTCCCGCCGGCCGTCCTCAACGGGTATCGGGCCTGGAATCGAAACAACGTGAAGGGGATGGTCGCGGCCTGGGGTATCGAAAAGTCTCGTCAGGGAAAGCGGACCTTCACCGTCTCGATCGTCTTCAGCCAGATCGAGGCGACGGGCGCCCGCTTCCTGGAGGACGGGACCCTGATCAAGGACCAGTCAGACCCGACGCCCCGCCCTCGGCCCGAGAAACGCCCGGCTCTGTAGTGCCGTTGCCGCGGCCGGTGCTGGGCCTCACAGCCTCCATCGATCCCACAACTGGCGAACATCCCGGCGCTCCGGGCCGCGGCGGAGCAGCGAGCCTCTGTGGAGAATTCCGGGCGGTCTGTTGCGGTCGTCATCCGGCTCGAGGCGCGGTCGCTTCCACCGCAAGGGGGTCGAGCCGGCGTACAGCATCAGCGCGACGAGAGCCGGCAGCCAGGCCCGGTCGATGAGGCCCAGTTGAACCACCCCGATCGGGACCGCCAGGACGATCGCCGCGGCCGCGACGATCACCATCCAGCGGCGGGTTGTCAACCGGGGCTGCGGCATGTTCGTGGCCTCGACAGGACGAAGTGGCGCGGGCGAGTCCATTTTGAGGACTTGCGCCGGCGCGGTTCGTCACCAGTTCGCATAACGTCCTAGATCCCAATCAGGGTCGATTTTCTCTCCACCCGCGATCGTGAGCAAGGCTTTCATCTCTTGCGGTGTGACGTTCCGAGGAAGCACATATCCCGTGCTGTCGACGGCCACGGCATTCGGATCCAGGGTGTGATGGCTGGAGATGCTCGGCCGAGCGGGGTCGTCGATCTGGAAACTCATCGTGGTCCAGTCCAGGTCCCTGGGCTCCATCCAGTGAATCCCGGAATCGGCGACCTCCACCAGCATGAACGTCTTGTTGGTACCGTCGGTCACGTCGGCCGGGCGCCGCGAGGTTCCGTCGCTCGGGAACAGGGTCCCAGGTCCCACGACGGCGACATAATTCGTCTCGGTCGATCCGGGTCCGGCCGGGTCGCTGGGGCACCGGAACGTCGAGTGGACGAGGCCGTGCAGCTTGCTGTTGTGCGGGCTGTCCCAGGGCTCGTCGAAATGGAACCCGCGTGCGAGCCGGCCGCCGAGCCAGCCGGAGACTCCGCGGTCGAGCTCCGCCATCAGGAGGACCCGCCAGCTATAAAGCGGGCGGCCGTTCGCATCGGCCACGTAGGCCGGCGGGAAGCATCCGTAAGCTGACTCGTAATTGAGCAGCGCGATCGCGAGCTGCTTGAGGTTGCCCCCGCACCGCGCCCAGCGCGCCGATTCGCGGCCTTTCGAGATGGCTCGCACAAGCCATGTCAGCGGCAAGCAGCCCAGCGCGGCCACCGCGACCCAGATCATGGCGCGACGGACTGTCATGGCTGCGCTCCTGGTGGCCTCGATTCTGGGCCGGCCGCTGTGACGTTGATCGGACATGCCCGAACCGGACAATCGGCGTACCCACACCATATCGCGCCACGACAAGTGTCGCACCTGACCTGGGCCGAGTCAACTCTTTCAGGTCGCCCCGGCCTCCGCCAGCATCTTGCGATAGGCGCTCTCGGGCCGCAGTCCAACGAGCCGGCCCGTCTCCCTGCCATTCCGAAACGCGATCACCGTGGGGACGGACGTCACCTGAAGGCCGGCCGCGAGCGCCCGGTCAGCCTCGACGTCGAGCTTCACGACGCTGGCTTTTCCCTCATATTCGGCCGCCAGCCGGTCCACGGTCGGCGCCAGCGCCCGGCACGGCGGGCAGTAGGTCCCGTACACGTCCACCAGCACCGGCACCGACGACCGCAAAACCTCGGCTTCCCATTCGGACGACTTGATCTCTTTGGCCATGTCTCAGGTCCTTGTTCGATTGGTCTCATCTGGTTGGGCGGTGGCTAACGAGCAACCGCCCTGAAAGAGATTGCGAGAGCCAGGGCCGCAGGTGGACATCGCACCGGCAATAATTCGATGGTCGGGCACGGCCGGCGTCTCACAAGTTGAGCTGCTGGAAGGATTTTCGGCTGCGTCGCCTGGCGACGGCTGGACGCGGCGATAAGATGAGGGTGTTGCGGAGGCCCGGCATTTCCAGAACGGTAGGCGGTCGATGGGTCAGACGAGCGAGGCCGACGAGTTGCTCGAACGTCACCGGGCCGGGGACGCCTCGGCGCGGGAGGCGTTGATCCGCCTGGCGCAGTCGCGGTTCGCCGCCCTGGCGCGGGCGATGCTCCGCCGCCATCCTCGCGTCCATCGCTGGGAGCAGACCGACGACCTGCTCAACGCCGCGCTCGCCCGGTTGCACCGCAGCCTGGCCGAGGTCCGGCCGGAGACCGTCCGCCACTTCGACAACCTGGCGGCGACCCAGATCCGCCGCGAGCTGATCGACCTGGCGCGACGTTACCACGGTCCCGAGGGTGCCGGCGCGAACCATCACACCGACGGCACCGATCCGGGCCTCAGGCTGGCGGAAGTCGGCGACCGATCGGGGCCGCCCGAGACCCTGGAGGGCTGGATGGCGTTCCACGAGGCGGTCGAACAGTTGCCGGCCGAAGAACGCGACGTCTTCGGCCTGCTCTGGTACCGAGGGATGACGCACGCCCAGGCGGCCGAGGTCCTGGGCGTGGCGACGAAGACCGTGCAGCGCCGCTGGGCCTCGGCCCGATTGCTCCTTCAGGACGCGCTGGACGGCGAACCACCCGGGGGCGAGTGAGATTCCGATGTCGACAACCCGCGACGACATGCTCGACCGCCTGGTGCGCTGGGAACAGGCCCTGGCCCAGGGACAGTCTCCGTCACCGGAGGACCTGTGCGATGACCGTCCGGACCGGGCGGTCGAGCTTCGCCGGCTGATTGAGAAGCTGGGCCGGGTCGGCTGGCTCGATCGCGCGTTCGAGGACGGGACCGGGCCGGACGCCGAGCGGGTCGAGACGATTCCTCACGACACGGACCTGCCGCGGACCCTGGCGGGTCGTTATCGGCTCGACGCGATGATCGGCGTGGGCGGTTTCGGGCGGGTGTATCGGGCCGTCGACACCTGGCTCGACCGTCCGGTAGCCGTGAAGGTCCCGAAGGCCGACCGATTCGTCGATGCCGACGAGGTCGACCAGTGCCGGATGGAGGCCAAGAAGGTCGCCCGGCTTCGGCATCCGAACATCGTGCCGGTGCACGACGTCGGCCGCGACGGCGCGAGCTGCTTCATCGTGTCGGAGTGGATCGACGGGCAGAACCTGGCCGAGCGGATGGAGCAGGGTCGGTTGCCCCTGGCGGATGCGGTTCGCATCGTCGCCGAGGTCGCCGATGCACTGGGCTACGCGCACGCCCAGGGATACGTCCACCGCGACATCAAGCCGGCCAACATCCTGCTCGACGGCGATGGGCGAGCCTGCCTGACCGACTTCGGCATCGCGGTGGTCGAGGAGGAGCTGTTGAAGGACGTTCGGGCGGCCGGGACGCTCCCGTACATGGCTCCCGAGCAACTGGACGAGACCCTCGGCCCGGCCGATCACCGGGCGGACATCCGCGCGCTCGGCGTGGTGCTGTTCGAACTGCTGACCGGCCACCGGCCGTTCGAGTCGGGATCGCCGCTGGAGTTGCGAGCGCGGATTCTCGCCGGAGAGTTCCCGCCGCCGCGGTCGATCGACTCGGCGGTGTCGGAAGGTCTCGACCGGATCTG
>JAKAUH010000713.1 GCA_021818605.1 Planctomycetota bacterium | reverse complement strand
CGAGCGGTTGGGGTCGAAGCCCGTATCGTTGCCCGGTGGGACGACCAGGACCGTGATCGCTCCGATCCGCTCGCCGTATTCGGCGATTGCCTCCAGGCGGCGTCGAAATTCGTCGAGGCGGGCGGCGTACTCCGCGGGCGTATAGGCCGGCGCGTCGACCAGCGGTGGATGGGCATCGTGCGGCGGCACCATCGCGACCCGGAACCTGTCGGCCGTCTCGCGGATCAACGAGCACAGCGGCGACACCCGGCCGGCCAGCTCGTCGAGGCCCCAGAGCAGCGGAGGACGCTCGTCGCGGTAGTGCTCCACCCGCCGCGACCACGGAACCACGGCGAACTCGTTGTGACCGCAATAGACGATCAGGGCGTCCGGGCGGCGCCTGATGCCGGCCAGCCTGTCATACTGGCGCTCGAGTGTATCGCCCGGCTTCGCCACCATCTCGACGCGGAAGCGCTTCCCGGGTATCGCCTCGCCAAGCTGCCAGGCGACGATCTTGCCCACCGAGAGCCACGAGTCAAAGGGCATTCCAAAGGCGCTCGACTCGCCGAGCACGGCCAGGGTCACCTCGTTCTTGCCGACCGGCTCGGCGAAACGCTCGGGGAGCGCGGGCAGGCCCTTCGCCAGTGACGACGCCCGGCGCGACGAGGCCCGCCACGCGGCGGTGAGACCCTCGGCGAGCACCAGGGCCATCAGGCAGCCGATGCAAAGCAACAGTCCGCAGGCGGCCACCGGCCGGCGAATCCGATCGCGGCGTACCCGGTAGCATCGGGCCCCGAATGCCACTCCACCGATCACCGCGCCCATCAGGACGATGGCATACGCGACCTCGAGCCCCACCAGGAAGCCGATCACCGCGAGCCGGAGGGCCGACGGCGGGATCATCACCGCGAGCCAGGGGGGAACGATCAATACCGCCAAGGAGACCGCGGTCAGTCCGCCGGCCGCCCGCGCCAGTCGGCCGATCCGCTGTCGATCGCCGACAGGACGGGTTTGTGAACTGGTCCCGTTCGAAGCGACTCGCAGTCGAGTGAATGTGAGGTTTCGGCGGGAGAAGAGGGCCATGGCGCGTTTCATCAAGGACTACGCCGGTTTGAATGGAATTCAGGCTTTCCAGCCTGACCGGGCCTGAGCGTCAGGCGTTCCAGCCTGACTCACCTGAATGGTGCTCTCCCTCGAAGTCGTGGGCGAAATCAGGGCGCGGACGACGAACGCCAGGGCTCGGGTAGAGAGCCCGTCCAGGGCACGCCGAATTGCGCGCACCGCGTACGGAGACCCCTGCGAGCCGATTTCGAATGGGCGCTGACCGAGTACGGACAGGTGCCCTGAAGACCGGGCGCTGGTCCCCATTCCGTCAGGGCCTGCACGGCGGAAAATCAACAGTCGGAGGAACGACCTGCTGCGCGGACTCCGGACCGGAAGCCCCCTCCTGGGCCTTCACCACCGGGCCACGGAGGGGCCGGGCGTGGCGGATCGACCAGCTTTTCCATTCAGCACGACGCGAGGGCGAGCACTGATCTCGACCTCGCCAGCACGACACGACACAGTTTGCCGACGGCCGGACAATCGGCCTGGCACAGCGACGAGGTGAGCCTCAAAAAACGACTCCCTCTACCAGGTATTAACAACATCTGGAGCCGCGACCGGACAGAAAAATCCGGGAACATCATAGATTCAACAAAAAACTCTTCACTCTGGCACCCTGAAAACATGACAGTAGATTCGTGTTTAACCCGAAGTGTATACAGATTCCAATACTTACGCTACGATGCCGACTTCCGCGCCTCCCACTCGCCGCGACTCGAGCTCCGGCGTGGGGGAGGGACGATCCCCGGAGCCTCGTCACCGTCCGATTCCCGGTCGAGGAGCAGGAGGATGCGTTCGCCGACCGCCTCCGCCCAGACCCTGGCGCCGGCCGCCGAGAAGTGGTCGTCCATGAGCGTGTTGTTGTACAGGGGGCTGCCAACCACCTGCCGGCCGCACCGACGGCTGGCGGCTATGGCCCTGAGATGCGCATTGACGAACGCGTCGAACGGGTCCAGGATCGACATGCTATCAGTATCCAGGATATTCAGCAGCATTCCGGGATAGTATCCCGACGCCCGGCGGGTGAAGAGGTGGGCCTCATAGGGTGCGGGAACGATCAGGTGGGGCCGTCCGCGTTTCCGGCAGAACGAGATGATCTTGTCCAGCCAGTACTTGCCCTCCGGCCAGTCGCCGTCGCCACGGGACGCGACAGCCGACACGCCGCCGAAGTCGTTGGGGAACACGCTGACGACGACGAAGTGCGGCCGGAACCGGTCGGCGAGGGCGACGAGGGAATAGTAATACTGCTCGGGCGAGTAGCCCATGACCCCGGCGTTCAGGATGGAGACGCGCGTCTTGAGCCGGGCTTGCAAATCCCGACGCAGGCATTCGGGAGGTGTATCGTCGTTGCCGACGAACATCCCCTGCATGAAGGAGTCGCCCAGCACCAGCCCGCGCAAAGGGGCGTCGGGCTCCGGCTCGGGGCCGCGCAGGCCCCAGGAGTTGGTGGTCTGCCGCGATCCCTCCACCACCGTTGCCGATGTTCCCCGGACGGCCTCGGCCAGGCCGGGACCGTCGGGGATGAGGAAAAACAGCGTGATGCCCGCGCCGGTGCGTATCTTCTCGTCGACCTTTCGGAGCCAGATCGACCGCGTCCGCGGCCGCAGGCGGAACGACCGACCGCTGTCGTCGGCCTCGAAGACCTTTGAGGAGAGGAGGATCGTCCAGTCGTAGTTGGCCCACCGCAGGAGGGCGTGCTCGGGATCCATGCCGGCGTAGCGCATGAGCCTCTGATAGGCCGGTTCCGCCTCGGCGAAGAAGGTTTCGATCCTGGGCCGGGTCCGGTCGATCTGCATCCGGCGGAACCGCAGCCACGACGCGTCGATCTCCTCCCGGGACTTCGGAAGTCCAACCGCCTGCCGTCCCGCCTGATTCGCCGCGCCCACGATCGACTCGGCCAGGTAGCGCCCCCAGGGCGCCAGTCCGAGGATCAGGCCAACGACGAGGGCGGTGGCCAGAAGGATCAGTTGCTTGAACCGACGCTCGAGCCGCAGCCGGCGTTCGAACGAGGCAAAGAGCCGCTGGCGCGGCCGCGCCGCCCTCCGCCCAGTAAGTGGTATCCTCATCAGGGGCAACCCGGCCACATCAGTTACGTCCCATCTTTTCACCCAGTCGCGCGCAACCCGAACGGGGACCCCTGCGGGCCGAGTCAAATGGGCGCTGACAGAGCACGGACGGGTGCCCCGAAGACCGGGCGACGGTCCCCATTCCGTCAGGGCCTGCACGGCGGAAAATCAACAGTCGGAGGGCCGACCTACCGCGCGGCCTCCAGTCCAGAAGCACTCTCCTGGGCTTTCACCACCGGACCACGGAGGGCCCGCGCGCTGCGAATCGAGCAACATTCCCATTCAGCACGACGCGAAGACGAGCGATGACCTCGAGCTCACCAGCACGGCACGACACAGTTTGCCATCGGCCGGACAATCGGCCTGGCACAGCGACGAGGTGAGCCTCAGAAAGCGACTCCCTCTACTGGTAATAACAACATCTGGAGCCGCGACCGGACAGGAAAATCGAGAAAAAAAATATTGCACGAAGGAACCTCTGGCGCTCCGACGTCAGGAAACCCGACGGCAACTTCGCGTTTTCGCCGAAATGCTTACAGATTCCAGTAGTTACGCTACGAAGTCGACTTCAGCGTCGCCCATTCGCCGCGCCATGGGTGGGCGAGCCATTCGGGTAGCCGTTCGCGCGGCCTGCGAACCACTCGTTCCAGCATGCCCGGCCGCTCCGTGCTTTCTTCCCGACGTCTGTCCATGGCGAGTTCCCGAAGGTTCTCACGAGCCGAAGGAAGACATGGCCGGCGAAGCGGTGCCGCCGCGCCCACGTGTTGGAATGGGAGCAGCGCACCGCATGCGAAGCTGGGCTCGGAGGTCTTGAGGACGACGTGAAAGTGATTGGTCATGAGGACCAAGGCGTACACCGCGTCAACGCTCGGTCACCTGAGCGGCGCGAATCGAAGGCTGCGGTTGGCCTGTCGGAGCCGCCAGGACAGCCTGACGGCTGCCGAAGTGATGGATGAACAGATCGTGGCAGCAGGCCATCTTCGCGCCGGTTCGACGGATGGCCAGGCTGAGGCCATTTCCATCCAGCGCCCGGACGCCCAGGGACGGACCATCCGGTCGCGCGAGCTGATCGAGCGGGCCGATCCCGCCCAGCACTTCTCGCTTGAAGAGTATGCAGAAGGCGTCCAGGTGGTCGGTCTCGAACCACTTGCCCTTGTGCCCTTCGCGCCAGTCGCGGGAGAATCGCTCGAGCGCTTCCTCGGGCATGTTCGGCGAGCCGTTCCGCAGCGCGAGCCGGTAAGGTGTCTCCTTCACGAACTGGGGAGGCGTCCCGTAGTTCGTCATGGGTCCGACCGCGGCGATTTTCGGGTCGGAATCGGCGAGGGCCGTCAACTGGTGCAGCCAGCCGTCCGTCACGATGGTGTCGTTGCTGAGCAGCGTCACGAAGCGTCCCCGGGCGTGGACCAGGCCCTGGTCGAATGCGGCACCCAGGCCTGTCCCGTCGTCCACGCGGACAATCTCGATCCGGAGGCTCGAGCCGGCCTGCAGCCCGGTCAGATACTCCGCCGTACCATCGAGCGATCCGGCGTCGACGAAGATGAGCTCGAACGGCGGGCGCGAATGTCGCAGCAGGCTCGGTACGCAGAGCCGCGTGTACTCGTACTGGCCGAAGCACGGGATAACCACCGACACCAGCTCCGGCGAGGCCCGGGGGCCCTCGCCGTTCGGCTTCGGCGCGAGACTCGGGCGGCCCCGCTCAATGACTTCGCGGGCCAGTTCATCTTCGTTGACGTTCATCGCTTGCCCTCAACCTGGAACCCGGAGACCTGACTGCCTGCGGGCCGATGCGGACCACCGCGCCGGCGGGGCCCGCCATGAGCCCCGGCCGCGGCCCGGGGTTCAGACCGTCCGCGCCGCGCGATCGACCACGTGGCTGACCCGATCGACGTGAAGCCTGGTCTCGAACTGGCGCAGGCGAGCCAGCAGCTCCAGCACGCTTACCTGGACGTTCAGGAGCTTCTGCGTGAAGGAGCCCCCGTTATCCACCGCCAGGCCCTCCGCGATCATTCGCAAGGATGCAGGGAAGTCGCGTTCGACGTAATGGTTGACCGCCAGATTGTAGTAGGCACGAGGGTCGCTGGGGTTCACCAGGAGGGCCTTCTGGAAAGCCTGCTGGCCCTCCGTCCGGCGTTCCAGCAGGTAGCAGCATTCCCCGAGGTCGTTCCAGAGGTCGGACGAACAGCACCGATTGACCCGCAGCGCCGCCCGGGTCAGTAGCAGTCCCGCATTCGGGTCGCGGAGCGTCAACGCCAGGAACCTGGCGACCTCTCCCATGAGATACCAGTTCGACGGCTGTTCCCGAAGCGCTTCCTCGTACGCGCCGAGCACCAGTTCATTTCGCCCCTGCTCGAAGTATTCCCGTGCCCTGCGGAGCGGCTCCGCGGTCTCCTCGAACCGTTTCTTGCTGAACAGGTCGCGGAACCGGCCGATGAGCTGAGGTGCCTTCTCCCCGACGAGCATCCGCGCGATCAGGGTCTCCTCATCCTCCTCGGGCGCGATCCATCCGGTGATCCCCGATTGTTCCAGGCACTCCGCCATCAGCGCGAAGTTGAGCCCGATCGCGGAGGACTCCGAGAATCTCTGGGGACCGCTGGGCTCCTGGTAATCCTCCAGCTTCACGGATCCATAATCGTTCGCGAGTATGAACCCGTCGTCTCTCGTGAGGCCGGCCAGCCGCGTGAGGCACCGGAGGGCGCCGTAATTGTGGAGAGTGTACCGGACTTTCCCGCGAGCGATCCCGACGGCCATCTCCCCGAACGGAAGGCTGCCGGCACCCACGTCGCGATAGTCGTATTCCGAGGCGAACAGCCCGTAGAGTGGCGCGAGCGCGTCGAGCGACCCGGGATCGCCGGCGTCGGCCAGGCGGACGATCTCATCGGAGGTCAGGTGGGTGCGTTCCTGCAGGTCCACCGCGCGGGCCAGGTACGTCCGGATGTAGAGTTGCCGCACCCCGCGATCGTCGATTTGCAGGTGAGCGGCCGGCAGGCAGTCGAGGACATAATTCAGGAACACGGCACGGATCGGCGCGGGCGACAGGTCGTGAACCGCGATGTCCGCCAGCAGGGGTGTCAGCGGACCGTCGGCATCGAGCACGCGCAAGAGGTAGCGGCCCGGATGATCGGCGAAGATGCCGTGCCGGCAGGCGTCGATGAGCATCTTCTCCGACCGGTCCGCCGCGATATAACAGAGGCGCTCGTAGTAATCCTTGCCGGCCCGGTCGCAACGATCGCGGAAGGAATCCAGGAACATCCTCGCGAACAGCCCCACCCCGATGCCCAGTTCCAGGACGAACACCCGTTCCTCGAGTGTGCCCTTCCTCTCCGATTCGGAGAGCGCCGTGAACAGCAGCTCCGCGGCCTTCGCCGAGAGGCCACCGTTGTTATTGACCACGAAAGGGATTGGTTTGTCGTCCGCGACAAATCCCTTGTTGCCTCGACGCTGGTAGGAGTGCTGTCCGAGTTGCCATTCGAGGCTGTCGGCCAGCGGGCGATAATCCTGGACGACCAACCGGTTCTGCTGGGTCCGGGCCAGGATTTCGCTCAGGCCGTCGTTGCCGCGGTCGTTCTCGGACGCCATGAGACTCACCTCACTGGGACTGGGCCGAAAGCCTCTCGCTGGATGGGGCCCGTTTACACGACTGCGCAACCCGCAGGATTCCAGGGACCGAACCGAACAGCGACCGGGAAAAGAACGTCCACTTCGTTCTCGCCTTTCTCCTCCGCGCCACCTCCCGCCCGCAACCGCTATCGGGGCGGCGCTGCGCCAGGACCGGCTTTTTTCCCTCGCATCAGGGGCCGAAACTGGTCCAGGTCCCAGAACTTGACGGTGTCCCACTCGTCCTTCTTGCCGCCCGTGGTGAGCATCCGCCCATCCCTGGAGAACCACACCCATTGCAGCGTATCCTTCGGGTACAGCTTCATCCACAGGACTTCCCGATACTCCTTCGTCTCCCAGAACATGATCGTCCCGCCGGTACCATACGCGGTCAGGTACGAACCATCCGGCGTATAGAAAAGGTTACTGAGGGGCATCTGGCCGCACCCCGGCTTTTTCGCGTAGTCGGTCAATGTCCGCTGCACGTCCATTTCGGTCGTACTGCAGATGTAAATGAGATTCGGGGCGCTTCCCCCGAGGATCGCTAGATCCCGACCATTGGGTGAGAAGCGAGGGAAGACGACACTTCGGCCCCGGGTGTCCACCCGGGCGATCATCTCGCCGGTCCTCGGATCCCAGAGGGCGACCCGGCCCACCGGAAGGCTCGCCTTGCGCGCGTTCCGCTGCTGGCACACCGTGCAGAACATCCGCCCGTCGTCCGAAAAGGCGTGCCCAGTATACATAAAGCCCAGATCGTCGGAGATGTTGACCACGGGAGCCTCCTCCTTGAGGTCGTCGATCAGGATCCTGAACGATATGAACGAGATGTTCGGGGGCTGCCGGTGGTAAGTCCGCACGCAGTACGCGAGTTGGTTGCGCTCGCTGCCCAGCGGGAACGTCTCAGGCAGCCCGCTCAGGCCGGTCGATCTGTGATCAGTTTTTGCCCCATCATAGATCCTGCGCTTGTGTCCATTATATAAATTATAAACATAAACACCATTTTGTTGAACATTCTCGCCATGCTTTATGATTATCACATGAGAGCTATCTGGTGCAAAGGAGTAGGTTGTACGCTCGGCTTTGCCGGGTTGCTCCACGACAAGCCGTTTCTGGCTCGCCGACATCACGTCCCAGATCTTGGTGGAATCCCCTTTGGACTCTGGTTTGATGAAGTGTTGTCGGGCGCCCGTCGCCACGTCCCATGTCATCGCGCTACCATCAAGGCCACAAGTGAGGAGCGTGCGATCGTCGCTCGAGAGGTAAAGCGCGCGCAATTGACCCTGATCGGTTCTCAGGACGGACTTGCATAGTGGTGCGTCAATCGGCTGAGTTTGAGGCTGTCCCTGGCAGCGAGCGGGCAGGCCGGTGACGAGGCCGATGGACAGGGATGCGGCCATCAGGATGGCCAACTTCGTTCGATCGAGAAGGTTTGCCATGGAAGTCAATCCCTCTGAATGATCGGATTGCCATCGGAACCACGGACCAGACCGAAGCCTGCGGCCGTCATTCGGAAAGAAGAATCACTCGGCTGCATCCCCCTGCTCGATCTCATGACTGTGGCGACGTCCAACCCTGATTATTGCCGGGGAAACGGGCTCGCAACCATGGCCTGTCCGTGTGCCTGGAGTCTGTCTCGGAAGGGCTGTCGGATGGCGTAGGGTGGGCATCGCCCACCGGCCGAGGCCTCGAATCGGTGGGCAACGCCCACCCACCCTACGCGACGGTCTCGGAGCCTTCGGGGACAGGCTCTACCTTTCCAGACGCGGGTAGATGATATGACCGCCAGTCGCAGCTCCCCCCCCGGTGACAGCAACACCACCACCGGCCAGCGTGCCATGTCCTCCTGGGTGCGATCCAGCGATCGGCCCAAACGGATTGTGCCGATAGTGGAGGTTGTTGTGGTACTTCCGGAGATATGCCTGGGCCCACTTCTCCAACTGCTCCAGCATCTTCTGGAAAGCCTTGTAGTCCTTCTCGTACTCCTTCTCGTACTCCGCCGCAAGCTTGTTAATATCCGCCTGGAACTTCCAGGCAGCCTTCATCACGAGAACCCACTCCCGCTCCTGCTTCTGAGCCATCAGGATCTTGTAGCGCCTCTTGCATGGCAGCCAGACCGTCCTCCACCATTTCCACTGGTCCTCGGTGCCGTACTTCAGGTCGGGCGTCCAGTAGAATGATGTGGGGTAAGTGCCCAACGTATTATTTCCGGGACCCACCCCTGGCTGGTCGATCGGGCCCTCGGGCCTCGCGATAATCCCAGGCCAGGGGTCCCACCACGGCGGCGTCTTCCCAGTAGGATCCAACCCGGTCCAGCTCAGACCGCTGGGATCGGACCCATTCGTCGGGCTGTTACCGACGAATCCGTACAGATTCGCATCTCCTCCCGCGAAGCTGAGCGGATCCTGGCTTGTCCACCTGCCGGTCGCCGGCTCCTGGGCCCGATTCACCGCCAGGCTCAGCCCCGTGACCGTGTCCCGCTCCATCCCCGCGAAGCCCATCATCCGGTCGCCGTTCGACGGATTCGACTCGTCGAGCACGGTGCCGAAGGCGCTGAAGTCAACGTGGTCGATGATCGAGCCGCTGTTGTTGATCAGGTCGCGGTTCGTCCCCAGGCCGTCGGCGAGATACCAGGCGACCGTGCCGCTCGCCGACTGCCGGGAGAGGACCCCGCCCATCACGCCCTCGGGACCGTTCAGGTAACGCATTTCCAGCGAGCCCGATCCGTTAAAATCCATGATCGGCTGCGAGCCGTCGTAGAGCGTCCAGGTCTGCGTTCCATTTTCGTCCATCCCGATCCGCCTGCCAAGGGCGTCGTACGTATACGTAACCTGGGCGAGGATCGTGCCGGAGGAATTCTTCTCGACCGCGCTGGTCATCTGGCCGACGAAGTTGTAGCCGTACGTCCACACGTCGCCCGTGGAGGTCTGCTTCGCCGTGATCATGTTGCCGTCGGCGTCGTAGGTGTAGGTGTATCCCGGCGAGGCCGTCTGCTCGTTGCCCGTGGTCGTCGTGTAGCCGGTGCCCGTCCGGTTGCCGTTGGCGTCGTAGCTGAAGCTCTCGTTGGCGAACGAGCTGTTCGTGTGCGTCACGCTCGTGAGCTGGTTGTTGTTCGTGTAGCCGTAAGTCAGCGTATCGCTCGATGCGCCCGAGGCCCACGTCCGGGTCTCCTGCGTCACCCGGCCGGCGGCGTCGTAGGTGTAACCGTAAGAGACCAGCGTCGTGCC
>JAKAUH010000475.1:7046-9976 GCA_021818605.1 Planctomycetota bacterium | reverse complement strand
CGGCCAGCTACGCGAATTTCTACATCGGCAACACGGTCGTACTCGTGCCGACCTTCAACGACCCGGCCGACCGCGGGGCGCTCGAAACCCTGGCGCAAGCGTTCCCCGACCGCGAGGTCGTGGGAGTCCACTGCCTGGACCTGGTGCTCGGCCTCGGGACCCTGCATTGCCTGTCACAGCAGCAGCCCATCGACCCGGCGATTGGAGGTTCGGAATCAACCACGGAACCCCGATAGGATCGGATTCCCCCCCGCGGCCCGCCGAGACGTTGGAGATCCGGAATTAACCACAAAAAACACGAAATCACACGAAAAAATCATGTACGGATACCCAGCGGCATGACAATGCCCCCGAGCCGGTCCGGGAGGCCCTTTCGTGAGATTTCGTGGTTTTCGTGGTTCCTCTGCCCTGGCTGCCGCTTGCCGTGGTTTCACGTCATTCGATCGGCCGCACGTCGAGCCAGTTGGGGCCGGCGGCGAGGTCGACCTGGAGGGGGACGCTCAAATCCAGCGCCGTGGTCATCTCGTGGCGGACCAGGTCGGCGAGGGGGGCGATCTCGGCCTCGGGAGCCTCGAAGACCAGCTCGTCGTGGATCTGGAGCAGCATTCGCGCGGGGGAGCGGCGGTCGCGGAGCTCCTGGTCGATCCGGATCATCGCCCGCTTGATCAGGTCGGCCGCCGAGCCCTGGATGATCGTGTTCACGGCTGTACGCTCGGCCAGGTTGCGCACCCGGCCCGTGGTTGACTTGATCCCGACGATCGGCCGACGGCGGCCCAGGATCGTCTCGACCCGGCCTTTCGCCATGGCCTCTTCGAGCGACCGGGTGATGAAGCGGTCGACCCCGGCGTATTCCTGGAAATAGGCGTCGATGAACGCGGTAGCCTCGGCCTGGGTGATGCCCAGCCGGGCGGCCAGGCCGAACGGGCTCAGCCCGTAGATCACGCCGAAGTTCACCGTCTTGGCCACGCGGCGCTGGGAGTCATCCACTGTGGATTCCTCGACGCCGAAGATCCGCGCCGCAACGGCGCGGTGGATGTCGTGGTCCTCGGCGAAGGCACGCGTGAGCGCCGGGTCGCCCGAGTAATGAGCCAGCAGCCGTAGCTCAATCTGCGAGTAATCGGCGGTCAGGAGCTTCCAGCCTGGCGAGCGCGCGATGAACGCCTGGCGGATCTGCCGGCCCTCCTCGGTGCGCACGGGGATGTTCTGGAGGTTCGGGTCGCTCGAGCTGAGCCGGCCGGTCGCGGCGATCCCCTGGTTGAACGAGGCGTGGATTCGTCCGTCGTCGGGATGCACCAGCGCCGGCAGGGCGTCAAGGTACGTCCCCTTCAGCTTGCTGAGCTGCCGGTGGCGGATCAAAAGCGCGGGCAGGGGGTGCTTGAGCGCCAGCTCCTCCAGGACTTCCTGCGCGGTGCTCAGGTCGCCGCCAGGGGTTTTGGATGTCGAGGAGAGCTTCAGTTCGTCGAACAGGATCTGGCGGAGCTGCGGCGGCGAGTTGATGTTGAACGGCCGGCCGGCCTGGCGGTAGATCTCGTCCTCCATCGCGGCCATCTGCGCGGCGAAGTCCCCGGAGAGCTGGCGGAGCCTTGCGACGTCCACCGCGATGCCGGCGCGCTCCATCCTCGCCAGGACCGAGATCAGCGGGCGCTCGAGATCGGCGTAGAGGTCCCACAGCCCCTCGGCCCGGACCTTGGGCGCGAGGATCGATTCGATCCGCCAGGTGGCGTCGGCGTCCTCGCCGGCATATTCGGCGACCCGCTTCACGTCGACCTGGTCCATGCGGAGCTGGTTCTTCCCCTTGCCGATCAGGGCGCTGATCGGGATCATCGTGTGGCCCAGCAGGCGCTGCGAAAGCTGGTCGAGGTTATGGTTGCGCTCGCCGCTCTCGAGCAGGTAGCTGAGGATCATCGTGTCGGTGATCGGGCCGGCGACCTCGATCCCGACCCGCGACAGGGCCAGCATGTCGTACTTGAGGTTCTGGCCGACCTTCTCGATGGCCGGATCTTCCAGGATCGGCCGCAGCGCGGCCAGGGTGGTCGCCTCGTCGAGGACGCGTGAGCCCTCGGGCCCGCGGACCGGCAGGTAATACGCCACCCCCTCGCTCCAGGAGAACGACAGGCCGACCAGGTCGGCTTGCAGCGGATCGAGAGCCGTGGTCTCGGTGTCGAGGCAGAACCTCGGTTGGCCTGCCAGTTCCTTCAGGAACGCCTCGAACGCCCCGGAAGTGTCCACCAGGCGGTACTCGGACTGCCAGGGCGGCTCGACCTCGCGTTCCTTGGCGGCGGGCGGCCCGAGCTCGTTGCGGAAGCCGTGGAATCCGCACTCGGTGCAAAGCGCCAGGAGAGCCTCGCGGTCGGGGGTCTGGGTCTTCAGCAGGTCCCAGTCGATCGCGAGGGGCAGGTCGGTGCGCAGGGCGACGAGCTGGCGGGCCAGCCGGGCGGTGTCGGCGTGCTCGCGCAAACTCTGCTGCTTCCTGGACTTCTTCATCTTATCGACGTTCGCCAGGAGCGCGTCGAGCGTGCCGTACTCCTTGAGGAAGTTGGCGGCGAAGACGGGTCCGATCCCTGGGATGCCCGGGACGTTGTCGACCGAGTCGCCCGTCAGCGCGAGGAAGTCGATCACCTGGTCGGGGCGGATTCCCCAGTCCTTCTCGAGCGCGGCGGCGTCCATCTCCTTGCGGTTGCGGAGGTTCAGCAGCCGGACGTGGTCGCCGATCAACTGGCGGGCGTCCTTGTCGGTCGTGACGATGTACACGTCCAGGCCCTGTTCCTCGCCCCGGCGGGCGAGCGTGGCGATGATGTCGTCGGCCTCCATGCCTGGCTCCATCAGCACAGGCACCCGGAAGCCCTCGAACACCCGGCGGATCACCGGCACTTGCGCCGAGAGGTCGACGGGCATCTCGGCCCGGTTCGCCTTGTAGTCGGCGTAAAGGT
>JAKAUH010000475.1:0-7036 GCA_021818605.1 Planctomycetota bacterium | reverse complement strand
CTCGGCGCCGTCGAAGGCGGCGGCCAGGTAGTCGGGCTTCCGGCTCTTGACCAGGTTGAGCAGGTCCCGGAAGATCCCGAAAACCGCCTGCGTCGGCTGCCCGGACGGCCCGGTCATCTCGGGAATCGCGTGGAAGACCTGGAAAATTAGAGAATATGCGTCAAGTATATAGAAGGTAGGGCGAGACGGGGAGGAATCGACGGGTGGGGCGGTCGATTCCGCTGGGTCGGTCGAATCCACCAGGGCGGCGAGTTCTGCCGGGCCGGACCTGTCGGCCGGAGTGGAATCGTCGTCGGATTCGTGGAACGGAAACGCGGTCTGAGCGTCCAAGGTATGTAGGCTCCTTCGTATGGCAGGGGAGCGTGGGGCCGGGCCCCGGTTTGACCCTCGTCCCGACGGGTCTTACAATCGATCGGATACGGCGAATTCCCCCAATCGGGCGCAACATGCGCGGAATGCCGGGTCGAAATTCGCCGTCCGTCTCCTCGCACCCCTCGCATGTGACATATTATCAGCAAACCGGCGGACTGTCCGGGCAGCTCGCATTCACTCCGCTCCGGGGGAGTTAACATCGATGGCCGCGTCCAACGATTCCCAAGGGCTCAAGATTGCCGTCGCGGTATTCATCGCGCTGGCGGTGATCCTGGCCGTGACGTCGTATTTCCTCTACTCCAACTGGCAGGTGGCCGAAGCGCGTTTGACGAAAGCCAACGAGGATATCGGCACGCTGCGGAAGGGCCAGAGCGACCAGCAGAACACGATCGAGGACCTCCGGACGCGGCTGGGCGTCCGCACCACAGAGGGCGATGCGATCAAGGGCGAGATTGACGCCCAGAACAAGAAGCTGAACGAGCGGCTGGAGGAGTTGTCGACCGCGGTGAACGCGGCCATGCAGAAGGTCCAGCAGGCCGGCGGCCAGCCGCAGGAAATGCAGGATCTCACACAGACAATCACGACGGCCATCCAGTCGTTCCGGGCCGATAACGTCCGGAGCAACTACATCGCCTCGCTTGACCGCATGTCCGAACTGATGAAGAACATGGCGACGCTGACGACCGAGATGGGTGTCAACTACCTGGACCTGCGGCATTCACTGGAATCGGCGACGAGCGTGAACAAGAATGAGGTGGCCGTCCAGATCAAGGCCGCCGAGGCGAGTCGCGCGGAGGCGCAGGAGGAGGCGCAGAAGCATGTCTCGGAGCGCCAGATGCTCCTCACGAAGGTCGACTCGCTCACCAAGGAGAACGACCTGCGGACGACGGAGATCGCCAACCTGAAAACCCAGCTCGACCGGCAGAAGGAGGACTACGACAAGGAGCGGACCCAGTACCGTACGCTGATCAGCGAGCTGCGGGACAAGGCCGAGCGGGTCGATACGATCCTGGACCATCCGGACGGTTACATTACGTTCGTCGATTACAATGCGATGGAGGTCCACACCAACATTAACCGCGGCATGGGTGCCCATCCGCAGATGGTGCTCTCGGTGTTCGACGCCCATTCTCCCGGCATCCCGACCGAGAAACCCAAGGGAACCGTCGAGATCACCAAGGTCGGCGACCGAATCAGCGTGGCGCGGATCGTCAAGACGATCAACCCCATCGAGCCGATCCGCGAGGGTGACATCATCTACTCGCCCGCGTGGTCGCCCAATAATCCGACGCGTTACGCGCTGGTGGGCAAGATCGACATGAACCGCGACGGCCGCGACGACCGCGAGGAGCTCAAGCGGATGATCCAGGAGAGCGGCGGTGTGGTCGATTTCGACCTGCCTCCTCCATGGGTCGGCAAGGAGAACGGCGAGCTGTCGCCGCGGGTCGACTGGTATGTAACCGACGAGCGGATTCCGCTCCGCGAGGTGTATCGTCCCCGCTCGGAGCCGATCATCGCCGATGAGAGTAAGCTGGCCAAGCGCGTCGGCGAGGTGACCAAGCAGGCCCGTGCTGACGGCATCCGCCCGATGCCGATCGAGCGGCTGCTGAGCTACCTCGGCTATGACATCAACACGCCGATTGTTGGGCGGTCCGAGGCGATCAACGATCGCGCCATCAAGCGTCTCCTTGCCCCGAAGCCCGGCCAGGCGGGGGCCGCGGCCGCCAAGGCCAAGGCCGAAGCCGCCGAGAATGCCATGCCCAAGGAAGAGGCCGCCGGCAACGAGGAGCCCGCGGCCGACGAGCAGCCCAGAAAGAAGGGGACGGCCAAGAAGGCGGACGAAGGGGACGATCAGTAACCCACCCGCTGATCGGTCACCGACATGATCGGGGACGCACCATATCCAGGCGGGGTGCCCGGGAGGACGACTTCCTGGGCACCCCGCTTCTCGTTGGCGGTGCCTGTCACCGGAATTCCTCGCGACCCGGTCGACTCCTCCGCTATAATTCCCTTGTTACCTCGGCAAGAAAGATCCTCAAGTCGTTCGGACATTCTTGCCCGACACTCAGGCCCCGTCGGGCAAGAAGGCCCGACCGACTTTCATGCCGGTGGAATACTCGCACCAGACAGCATGCCTCTCGACGCGCGGCACGAGGATGCTCGCAATCGCGGACGCAAACAAAATGGTCGTGGTACTAAGGCAGTTCCGGGTCGCCAGGGAGACGGCGGGTGCGGTAAGGCAGGCATTCCGGGAACATCCGCACTGCGTCCACCGAGCGCCGGGATACGTCCGGCCGGAGGTGGGGAGCCCGCGGGAACGACCTGGCGAAATCTGGCTGTTCCCATGGGGCGCCGATGCGAGGGCGGCACTCCGTGAAGCCCATTGACCGGCCCGACCACGATGGCGATGGCGGCCAGATCCCAAGGTTCCTCCGCGAAGCCACCGCGGTGGCGATCGCCCGGCTGGATCGCGTCGGCACGGTGATCGAGGCGAGTCGGGGATTCCTGCGCGCAACCGGCCAGGCGGGGCGCGACCCGACGGAGACCGGCTGGGATGCCCGCGCGGTCTTCATCCAGCCGAGATTCGACGAGTTGGCCGCGCTGCCGGTCCCGGACGACGACGAGGGCGAGCCGGTGTTTCACGGCGTCTTCAACCTGGGCTCGTCGGGCTCGACGCCGACATCGCTCCGGGGCTGCGCCTATCGATCCGGCGACGACCTGCTGATCGTCGCCGAGCACGACCCCGGCGAGTGGGACAGCCTGAGAGTCTCGACCCTGGCGCTCAACCGCGAGCTGGCCGAAAGCCAGCGCCAGCTCGTCCGCGAGATCGAGGCCCGCCGCCGCGCCGAGGCCGAGTTGGCCGAGACCAATCGTGGAATCCTGGCTCTGTACGCGGAGCTGGAGGACAAGGCCATCGCGCTGCGGCGCGCCAGCGACCTGAAGTCGCGGTTCCTCTCCAACATGAGCCACGAATTCCGCACCCCACTCAACGCGATCCTGTCGCTGTCGAGGATCCTGCTCGACGGTCTCGACGGCGAGCTGACCGGCGAGCAGCGCGTCGAGGTGATGTACATTAGTCAAGAGGCCCGGACGCTCTCGGAGCTGGTCAACGACCTGCTCGACCTGGCCAAGATCGAGGCGGGCAAGACCACCGTGCGGTGCGAGACGTTCGCGGTGACCGAGCTGTTCGCGGCGCTGCGGGGCATGATGCGGCCGATTCTAGGCTCCGACGCCGTTCACCTCATCTTCGAGGAACCCACCGGGATCCCGACCCTGCACACCGACCAGGGGAAGGTGGCACAGATCCTGCGAAACTTCATCTCCAACGCCCTGAAGTTCACCGAGCGGGGCGAGGTGCGAATCTCGGCCGTACTGGATGAGGGTTCATACGTCGTATTCTCCGTAGTGGACACTGGGGTCGGGATCTCAGAGGAGGACCAGCGGCGGGTGTTCGAGGAATTCGTGCAGATCGACAGCGCGCTGCAGGTCCGGACGACAGGGACCGGGTTGGGGCTCTCGCTGTCAAGGCAGCTCGCCGAGATGCTGGGCGGGTCGGTCTCGCTCTCGAGTCGGCCGGGAGCCGGCTCGACCTTCCGGGTCCGCGTGCCGCTCGATTACGTTGGACACGATCGGCTGGAATGACGTCATCCCCACGCCGGAGCCATCACCGCGCCATGAATCCCGACGTTTTTCCGGAAGACGATCCCTCCCCCAGCCCGCGTGCGCCGAAGACGCTGGCGCCGCAGCCAGGCGAGGCGCAGGCACCGGCGCCCGCCATCCTCAACGTTAACGACGACGAGGCCAATCGCTTCGCGCTGACCCGCATCCTTCGGTCGCGGGGATTCCGCGTCGATGAGGCACGCGACGGCGCCGAGGCTCTTCGGCTGGTCGCCGACTCGCACCCCGACCTGGTCGTGCTGGACGTCGACCTGCCGGATATCGACGGCTTCGAGGTCTGCCGGCGAATCAAGGCGGACCCCCAGACGTCCGCCATCCCGGTCCTCCACCTGTCGGCACAGTATGTGCTTGAGGAGGATCGTGCGCACGGCATGGTGAACGGGGCCGACGGCTACCTGATCCAGCCCGTGGAACCTCTGGAGTTGGTCGCGAGCATCCGAGGCTTGATCCGGATGCGCGACGCCGAGGCCGCCGCGAGGCGGAGCGCCCAGCGCGTCGAGCAGCTCGAGCGTGAGCTGAAGACACTCGGGCGGCTGCTGGCATCGACCACGCCAGCCACCCTGCCCGACCCGGGCCACGGGCCGCTCCGCGAGGACCGGCCCGAGGCTTTTCTCGAACTGACGGAGCGCTGTGGCTCGCTTCTGAACCTGGCGCTCCAGCAGCAACGATACCGGGTCGAGCACGACATCAGCGCCGCGCTCCAGGAGATGGGCCAGCGACTCGGCGCCCTGGGTGCCGGCCCTCGCGACGTGATCGAGATCTACGGAGCCGCCCTGAAGTCGCAGTCCAGCGGAACGACCGCAGCCCGGGCGCGCGCCTATGTCGACGAGGGACGGATGCTGGTCCTGGAACTGATGGGACACCTGGTCGCGTACTACCGAGGCCGCACGCAGGGGATCGGCCCGGCCCCGCAGGATCAAACATGACATGACTTGACCGCCCGATGGAGAGGGATCGGGGGACGAGCGAGCGATCTCACGAGGCCGTCACGTGCGTCGATAGTGGAGTGGAATGGAGAATGCCGTGGCGGTCGATCTGTCAGGATTGGGAGGGGGGTCAGCCGCCGGTCGTGATGAGGCCGAAACCGGGGCCTGATTCGCCCCGGCACCCGATCGGCGGAAGAGCCCCGGCAGACGTTGGACTGTGTTGGGAGAATGTCGATGAGCGAGCAGGGGACGAGCGATGGCGTCAGCAAGCTGCTGACGGGCATCGAGGGATTCGACCTGATCGCCTCCGGGGGTCTGCCGGCGGGCCGGACCACGCTGGTCTCGGGCACGGCGGGCAGCGCCAAGACGGTCTTCGCGGCCCAGTTCCTGGGCGCGGGCATCGAGCGCTGCGGGGAACCCGGGGTGTTCGTCACCTTCGAGGAACGAGCCGAGGACATCCGCCGCAACCTGCTGGGCTTCGGCTGGTCGATCGCTCGGTGGGAAGTCGAGAACAAATGGACCTTCGTCGACGCGTCGATCCCGCCGGGCGAGCCGACGGTCGTCGCGGGTGACTTCGACCTGTCGGCCCTGATCACCCGCGTCGAGTACGCCATCAAGCGGATCGGCGCGCGTCGCGCGTCGCTCGACTCGCTCGGCGGGATCTTCACCCAGTTCGACCCGCACCGGATCCGCCACGAGATCTTTCGCCTGACCGCCGCGCTCAGGGATCTGGGCGTGACCTCGATCCTCACCGCCGAGCGATGCGAGGAGGACGGAACCGTGGCGCGCTTCGGCGTCGAGGAGTTCGTCGCCGACAACGTAATCATCCTTCGCAACGCCCTGGAGCAGGAGAAGCGGCGGCGGACCGTCGAGATTCTCAAGTTCCGCGGCACGAGCCACCAGAAGGGGCAGTTCCCGTTCACGATCACGGGCGGGCAGGGGATCATCGTCCTGCCGCTCTCAGCCATCGAGCTGCGCCAGCGGTCGTCGAACGTGCGGATCAGCTCGGGCATCGCCGAGCTGGACGCCATGTGCGGCGGCGGATTCTTCCGCGACTCAATAATTCTCGTCTCGGGCGCGACGGGAACCGGCAAGACGCTGCTCACCACCGAGTTCATCAAGGGCGGCGCCCAGGCCGGCGAACGATCGCTCCTGTTCGCCTTCGAGGAGAGCCGCGACCAGCTCTTCCGTAATGCGCTGAGCTGGGGCGTCGATTTCGATTCGATGGAGGCCAGCGGCCGGCTAAAGATCGTCTGCGTCTATCCCGAGGCCGCCACACTGGAAGACCACCTGATCGCGATGAAGAAGGAGATCGAGGCCTTCGCCCCGAATCGCGTGGCCATCGACAGTCTCTCGGCGCTCGAGCGGGTCGCATCGATCAAGAGCTTCCGCGAGTTCGTCATTAGCCTCACGTCGTTCATCAAGCACAAGGAGCTGGCGGGTCTGTTCACCGCGACCACGCCCGAGCTGATGGGCGGCACCTCGGTTAGCGAGGCTCATATCTCGTCGATCACTGACTCAATCATTCTGATCCGGTATGTCGAGATCTTCGGCGAGATGAGGCGTGGGCTGGCGGTGCTCAAGATGCGCGGATCGATGCATAACAAGGAGATCCGCGAGTTCTCGATCGACGGCTCGGGAATGCACATCGGCCCGGCGTTCCGCAACGTCTCGGGCATTCTCTCGGGCCGGGTGGTGCACGCGACAACCGACGAACTGGGACGTCTCGGCGAGATGTTCCAGGACGGGCGCGACAGCGGCAAGGTGCTCCCCTGAGCGTCGCCTCGGGTCGATCGCATCGCATCGCGCCGGCCGGCCGGCCGGACCCGGCGCGAAGATCGAAAACATCAAGCCCCTGTTCCGGACGGTCGCGCGGCATTACCATGACGGGCTCGGGCCGCCCAGTTCAGGGCGGCGATCCAGGGACTCGCCGCGTCGCGAGCCGGGAGGGAAGGCTGGACCTACCAGATCAAGGTCCGGTTCGACCCCCGTTCGTTCCCTGCTCGTGCCCGGCCACTTCTGACCATAAGGACAATCTCACATGAAGCGGCTGCTCGGCA